>NZ_JBIWGU010000002.1:0-248012 GCF_044763775.1 Streptomyces sp. NPDC094448
AACGGCTTCGACGGACACCAGCCCTACACCCCCGAAGAAGTCCGCGAAGCCCTCCAGATCGGACCCGACACCCCCATCATCACCACCGACGCCCGCCATCGCGCCGACGCGAAGAGCGCCCTCATCACCCTCGTCGAACACGCCCTCATGGCACGGCTCCGGTAGGTCCGGTCCGAGACGTATGCGGCCCCCGTCCCCCTCACCGGAGGGGGACGGGGGCGCTGTGATTCCGGCCGCGGGTGCCCGAACGCCCCGGCCCCGGACGGATCCGGGGCCGGGGCGCGCTCAGTACGGCGTGGGGCGGTCAGCCCCGCCAGCTGTGCGAGAGCTGGAAGGCCCGCTGCCGCTCGGGACGGCTCCAGGGCGCGGCGGTACGGCCGTGGGCGCTGTCGGCGGTCTGCGGCGCGGCGGCGGCGCGGGCCAGCAGCACCGCGGTGATCGCGGCCAGCTCCTCGGGCTCGCAGTGCCCCTTCTCCACGCGCAGGACGGACGGGTCCGTGGCTCGGACGGACTGGGTGCTCATCGTGTGTGCTCCGTTTTCGCGATGGGGTCCGGTCGGTGGCTGCGCGGCTTGCTGAGGCGGGTCACTGCGGCGGGTTGCCGTGCTTGCGGGACGGCAGATCGGCGTGCTTGGTGCGGAGCATCGCCAGGGACGCGACGAGCACGGCCCGGGTCTCGGCCGGGTCGATGACGTCGTCGACCAGTCCGCGCTCCGCGGCGTAGTAGGGGTGCATCAGCTCGGACTTGTACTCCTTGACCATCCGCACCCGCATGGCCTCGGGGTCCTCGGCGTCCGCGATCTGCCGCCGGAAGATCACATTGGCGGCGCCCTCGGCGCCCATGACCGCGATCTCGTTGGTCGGCCAGGCGTAGGTGAGGTCGGCGCCGATGGACTGGGAGTCCATCACGATGTACGCGCCGCCGTAGGCCTTGCGCAGGATCAGGGAGATCCGGGGCACGGTGGCGTTGCAGTAGGCGTAGAGCAGCTTGGCGCCGTGCCGGATGATCCCGCCGTGCTCCTGGTCGACGCCCGGGAGGAAGCCGGGGACGTCCAGCAGGGTCACGATCGGGATGTTGAAGGCGTCGCACATCTGGACGAAGCGGGCGGCCTTCTCGGAGGCCTCGATGTCCAGGACCCCGGCGAGGGTCTGCGGCTGGTTGGCCACGATGCCGACGACCTGGCCGTCGAGCCGGGCCAGGGCGCAGACGATGTTCCGGGCCCAGCGCTCGTGGACCTCCAGGAAGTCGCCGTCGTCGACGAGTTCTTCGATGACCTTGTGCATGTCGTACGGGCGGTTGCCGTCGGCGGGCACCAGGTCCAGCAGGACGTCGGAGCGGCGGTCGACCGGGTCGGTGGCCGCCACGTGCGGCGGGTTCTCCCGGTTGTTCTGCGGCAGCATCGAGAGGAGGTACCGCACCTCGGCGATGCAGGTCTCCTCGTCGTCGTACGCGAAGTGGGCGACGCCCGAGGTCTCGGCGTGGACATCGGCACCGCCGAGGCCGTTCTGGGTGATCTCCTCGCCCGTCACGGCCTTCACCACGTCGGGACCGGTGATGAACATCTGGGAGGTCTCGCGGACCATGAACACGAAGTCGGTGAGCGCGGGCGAGTAGGCGGCGCCGCCCGCACACGGGCCGAGCATCACGGAGATCTGCGGGATGACACCGCTCGCCCGGGTGTTGCGCTGGAAGATGCCGCCGTATCCGGCGAGCGCCGAAACGCCCTCCTGGATCCGGGCGCCCGCGCCGTCGTTCAGCGATACCAGCGGCGCGCCCGCCGAGATCGCCATGTCCATAATCTTGTGGATCTTGGTGGCGTGGGCCTCGCCCAGCGCACCGCCGAAGATCCGGAAATCGTGGGCGTAGACGAAGACCGTCCGTCCCTCGACCGTTCCCCAGCCGGTGACGACACCGTCGGTGTGCGGCTTCTTGGCCTCCAGGCCGAAGCCGGTGGCCCGGTGCCGGCGGAGCTGCTCGACCTCGTGGAAGGAGCCCTCGTCCAGCAGGAGCGCGATCCGCTCGCGCGCGGTCAGCTTGCCCTTGGCGTGCTGCGCCTCGGTCGCGCGGTCGCTCGGTCCGCGGACCGCCTGCTCCCGCAGGTCGTGCAGCTCGGCCACGCGCCCGCGTGCGTCGGTGGGCTCGCTGGGGGTCTCGTCGACAAGGGTCATGTATCGACCCTAAGGACAGGGCTGCAATTTTTCCGCCGTTCACACCGTACAGTCTCGGGCCGATTCTCCTGTGAATCCCTCACAGAAGCCCCGGGCGCATCACCCCAGTCGCCAGCCGGGGACCACTGCTGTTTGTAGGAATCCCATAATCCGTTCAGCCGAGTGCCACCCGGCAGCCTCGGCTCGTGCCCGCCGTGCCGGGATGGAGTCTCAGCCGAACGGCGGCGCCGGTGGCGAGTACCTCGATGGCGGGGTCCCGGCTCTCCACGGCTCGTACGGGCCGCCGCCAGACGAGTTCCACGGGTGAGCGGGAGCGTTCCGGATCCGCCAGCGACAGCGCGGCTTCGCGGCCCTGCTCCCTGATCAGGACGCTCAGGGGCGCCGATGCGGTCAGCGGGCCAACCGTTCCGGTGGCGAAGAAATTCGCGGCCGTCAGCCCGAGGGAGGGGAGGGTTACCGCCTGGCAGCGCGCGTCGTTGGCGAGGACGGTCAGCCAGTGCGGGTCGGCGGCCCGGGCGGCGGTACGGGCGGGGCTCGCGCCCGGCATCAGGAGATAGAGGTACGAGGCGTCGACCGGATCGGTGCCGTGGTCCAGCCAGAGCGTGCGGTAGCGGCGCGTGACCCGTTCGGTGCTGCCGCCGGTGTTGATATCGGCCCAGGCTCCGCCGCGGTCCTCGTGGCGGCTGTGGAGCCGGCGGGTGCCGCCGGGCAGGACCCAGCCGCCGTGGCCTTCCAGATGGGCCCAGCGGGCGCCGTACCGGAAGCGGGCCCGGCCGGACGCGCCGAGACTGCGGTGGTCGACGACGGTCTCGACCGGGACGCCGTCGGTGCAGGTGATGCCCGCGCCCAGGCAGACGACGGCGTCGTCGGCGCAGAACCAGGACTTCCGGGCCCGGAGGGTGGAGCCCAGTCCCCGCAGATCCTGGCCGACGGCGGCGTACGTGCCGTCGGTGGCACCCCCGGCCCAGCGCGCGGCGGGCCGCGGTTCGCCCCACTCTCCGCCCTCGAAGTCCGCGAGCCGCCGGGTGGAGACGGTGGTGCCGGGCATCCGGTACGGGTCGGCGGTGGGCCAGAACCAGTCCGTGTACTGGTCTCCGAGGCTGTGCTCGGGCCACCAGAGGACCATTCCGGCGCCGGTGTGCCAGCCGCGCGGGTGCTCGCCGTTCCCGCATTCGTAGTACGCGGTGCGTTCCGAGGCCATGGCGATGTTCACGGTCCAGCCGGGGCGGCGGTGCACGGCCCGGTCCATGGCGGCGAAGAGGCTGTGGCCGGTGGCCTGGGGGGCGGTCGGGACGGGGGCGGCGGCGGCCGTGGCGAGCCGCGCCAGATCGGCGGTGCCGTGCCGGGGCGAGGTGAGGAGGGAGCCGGTGGTGTCACGGGCGGCCCAGCCCTTGATCCGGGCGTACCAGCGGTCGCGGTCGGCGGGCGGGGCGCCGCGGGCGAGCAGCGCGATCGCGGCGATCACGGCGTGCCCGTGGTAGTGGTCGCCGCGCAGGATCCGGCGGTCGTCGTCGCGGGCCAGGCCCCGGCTGACCGCCCGGCCGTTGACGCTGTCCATGATCAGCCCGTTGTGGATCAGCGGGCTGAAGGCGCGGTCGACGCTGTCGAGGACGTTGCGGCGGGCGGGGTCGGTGATCTCCCAGGGGGAGCCGTCGAGCAGGGCGAAGAGCCGGGCGAGCCCGTCGAGCAGGACCTGTCCGTAGGTGCCGGTATAGGGGACGCGGGTGTGCTGGACGTACGACCCGTCGGCGTAGAGGCCGTCGCCTTCGGTGACGTACGGGAAGACCGGGGAGAGCGCGGTACGGGCCAGGGCGATCCGGTCGGGGGCGCGGCCGAGGATCCCGCGCAGGGCGGTGGAGCGGCAGAGGTCGACGCGGTTGGCGCCGGTGGAGATGCCGGAGTAGTCGGTGAGGAGGCTGTCGGGGACGAAGTGGTCGACGGCGGCGCAGGCGGTGGCGACCGTGTCGGCGGCGAGGTGGTCGTGGAGGACGGCGACGAGGTCCATCAGGAGGCGGGGGCTGCCGATGCGCCACTCCCACCAGTTGCCGCGGGGCTCGGTGCCGGGGTGGTAGGCGAGGGCGGTGAGCCGGCCGAGGCCGTGGACGGTGTCCGCGAGGAGCCCGGGCCCGTCGCCGGTTCCGTACGTGTACGCCTGGGCCATGGTCCAGAGGCGGGCGAAGCTGCGGGTGATGTGGGCGGGCGGCGCGGGCGGGAGCAAGGGCAGGTCGGGCCAGAGGGAGCCGGGGCCGGGGGCCAGGGCGGCGCGGTGGGCGGCGGCGAGGCGGGTGGTCTCCGCGATCCGGGAGGCGTACGGCTCGGCGGCGGGGTCGTAGCCGCTGCCGAGGCCGATCTCCAGCCAGCGGTGCCGGAGGAGTTCGTACGGATCCGGGGGCGGCGGGCCCGCGGCGGCGAGGGCCCCGGCGGCCCCGGCCAGTCCGGCGGCGGTGACGAAGGCCCGGCGGGACAAGGGCGGGGGCGGCTGGGGCACGGGGACCTCCGGGGGCGTAGAGGGGGCGCACCCATCGTCGGCAGGGTGTCGCCGGGACGACAACGGGTCCGGCGCCGATACTGAAAGCGCTTGCACCCCGCCCGGACGCCGTCACAGCGGGCCATCCGGGTGAATTCCATGGAAGATGTTGAAGCTTCAACGGAATTTCGCTACAGTCGTTCTCGTTGAAGCTTAAACAACCTCTTCACCACCCCCCTCTCAGGAGTTCGTCATGGGCCTCTTCAACCGCAAGTCCGACACCGCCGAGTCCGCCGCCCCCGTCGACCCCGCGCTGGCGGCCGTGTCCGGTGAGTACGTGATCGACCCGGCGCACAGCCAGATCGGTTTCCAGGTCCGGCACGCGATGGTCACCAACGTCCGCGGCGGCTTCGACGACTACGAGGGCACGCTCGTCCTGAACGGCGCCGACCCGGCCGACTCCAGCGCCAGCATCGACGTCCGGATCACCAGCATCGACACGGGCATCGCGGACCGCGACAACCACCTGCGCAGCGCCGACTTCTTCGACGCCGAGCAGTTCCCGCTGATGACCTTCCGCTCCACCCGCGCGGAGGCGGCCGGCGGCGACGACTACCGGATCTTCGGGGACCTCACCATCAAGGACGTGACCCGTCCGCTCACCATCGACCTGGAGTTCAACGGCGCCGCGACCGACGTCTACGGCAACCACCGGGTGGGCTTCGAGGGCTCCGCGACCATCCTGCGCTCCGAGTGGGGTCTGACCTGGAACGCCGCTCTGGAGACCGGTGGCGTCATGGTCAGCGACAAGGTCAAGCTCAACCTCGACATCTCCGCCATCAAGAAGGCCTGACGGCCCGCCCGTCCAGCACCGACAGAAGCGCGTCCTTACCCCGGCGGGGTGGGCGCGCTCTGTCGTGTCCGGGACCCGTACCGCACCCGTACAGTTTTTTTGTACGCGGAGTTTCCGGTCGATCGCGTGCCGTAGTGGGAAATGAAGCAACCATGCAAAACGCGAAACGCCCCAAGCGGGGCACCTCATGGCACGTCCTCGGAGCACAACTGGCCACCCTGCGGAAGGCCGCGGGGTACACCCAGGCCCAGTTGGCCGAGGTACTCGAACTCGACGTCGAAACCATCGCCTCCATCGAACAGGGGCGCAGGGCGCTGAAACTGGACCTCGCGGAGCGGCTGGACGAACTCCTCCATACGAAGGGGGCTCTGGCGTCCGGGGTGAAGAACGTTCCACCGCGGGAGCGCTTCCCGCTCTTCGCGCAGGACTTCGTGGACTACGAACAGGAGGCCCTGACGCTGCTCTCGTATCAGAACCAGGTCGTCCCTGGGCTGCTCCAGACCACCGACTACATGCGGGCGGTCTTCTCCAATCTCTATCCCCCGCTGGACGAAGACGAGTTGGAGGAGTGGGTCCAGGCCAGGCTGGAGCGACAGGAAGTGCTCCAGCGGAAACCCCGGCCGATGTGCAACTTCCTATTGGAGGAGTCCATCCTCTACCGCCCAGTCGGTGGTGAGCAGGTGCTCCGCGAGCAGAACCAGCATCTGCGACAGGTCGCCGAACTCCCCTTTCTGGGGCTCCAGATCATGCCGACCCGGGCCAAGCGCCATGCCGGTCTCGATGGCCCCATGGTTCTCCTGGAAACTCCGGATCACGACCAACTCGCCTATGTGGAAGGGCAGCAGGTGAGCTTCCTGGCCGATGATCCGGATGACGCCAGTGTGCTCCTGGCCAAGTATGGGATGCTGCGTTCACAGGCCCTCTCCCCCGGGGAGAGCATGGACTTGCTGGACGCGTTGCTAGGAGAGACATGATCTGGTTCAAGTCGAGCTACAGCGGCGACGAGGGCGGCGACTGCGTCGAGATCGCCTATGAGTGGCGGAAGTCGAGCTACAGCGGCAGCCAGGGCGGCGACTGCGTCGAGATCGCGGCCCACCACGCCGCCGTCCATATCCGGGACTCCAAGGTCCAGGACGGGCCGATGCTGACCGTCGCCCCCGCCGCCTGGAAGGCGTTCCTCAGCGCCCGCTGACGCCCTCCCCCGTGCTGCCGAGCGCCGTCCGGACCTGGCCGACATGGCTCCGGGCGGCGCTCGCCGTATACGCCTCCACCGTCGCGCCCGCCGCGAGCCGCCCGGACAGCTCCCAGGCCAGCAGCCGGTGCAGCCCGTCGAGATGGATGAGCCCCTCCCGTACCGCCAGCCGCTCGTAGTCCGGCCCCGGCACCGCGCGGGCCGACAGATAGACCGGCGTCATCGGAGCCTCCGCGTGGTGCGCCAGCCGGGCCGCGCAGTCCGGATTGCCCCGCCCGTACGACTGCCCCAGCGCCCGGAGCCGGGCCACGGCCGCCGCGACCGTCGTCCCCTCCGGGGCGATCAGCTCGGTCTCGCCGTACTCCCCCGTATGCCACGGCAGCACCACGTCCAGCACCTCGACCCGGTCGAGCCGCACATGGTGCCAGTGGCCCAATTCGAGCTGGGCGTGGCAGAGGTTCTCCTCGGCCTCGTCGTTGGTGTTGCCCGCCTCATCCGGAACGTACGGATGGTTCCGGGTGAAGGTGGCCAGGACGTGCTCGAAGGGGACGCTGGCGAGGACTCGCATACAGGGACGCCTTTGCTCATGCCGGGGCCGCGGCCCGTTCCGGAACCCCGGAACGATCACGGTGGGACAGCCGGGGAGCGTATCCCCGTGGCCCACCCACGCACTCCCGCCCGCCCGTACTTTGGCCGACTTTCATCGGTGTCCGGGCGGTCGGTCGGGGCCGGGTCACTCCGCCGGTTCGACGCCCGCGCGCAGCAGCCCGTAGGTGTACGCGTCCTCCAGCGCCTGCCAGGAGGCGGCGATCACGTTCTCCGCGACGCCGACCGTGGCCCACTCGCCCTTGCCGTCACCGGTCGTGATCAGGACCCGGGTGGTGGACTCGGTGCCGTGCCGGCCTTCCAGGATGCGGACCTTGTAGTCCACCAGCTCCAGCTTTGCGAGCTGGGGGTAGATGCGCTCCAGGCCGACCCGCATGGCCCGGTCGAGGGCGTTCACCGGGCCGTTGCCCTCGGCCGTGGCGACGATCCGCTCGCCCTTCGCCCAGAGCTTCACCGTGGCCTCGTTGGCGTGGCTGCCGTCGGGGCGGTCCTCCGCGATGGCGCGCCACGACTCGGTACGGAAGTAGCGCGGGGGCCGCCCGTCGGCCTCGGCTCGCAGCAGCAGTTCGAAGGAGGCGTCCGCGGCTTCGTAGGTGTAGCCCTGGGCCTCCCGCTCCTTGACCCGCTCGACGACCCGGCCGACCAGTTCCCGGTCGCCGCCGAGGTCGATGCCCAGCTCCTTGCCCTTCAGCTCGATGGAGGCGCGGCCCGCCATATCGGAGACCAGCATCCGCATGGTGTTGCCGACCAGCTCGGGGTCGATGTGCTGGTAGAGGTCGGGGTCGACCTTGATGGCGGAGGCGTGCAGTCCGGCCTTGTGGGCGAAGGCGGAGACGCCGACATAGGGCTGGTGGGTGGAGGGGGTGAGGTTGACGACCTCCGCGATGGCGTGGGAGATCCGGGTCATCTCGGCCAGCGCGCCGTCGGGCAGCACCTTCTTGCCGTACTTCAGCTCCAGCGCGGCGACGACCGGGAAGAGGTTGGCGTTGCCGACGCGCTCGCCGTAGCCGTTGGCCGTGCACTGGACATGGGTGGCGCCCGCGTCGACGGCGGCGAGGGTGTTGGCGACGGCGCAGCCCGTATCGTCCTGCGCGTGGATGCCGAGCCGGGCACCCGTGTCCGCGACGACCGTGGCGACCACGGCCTGGATCTGGGCGGGCAGCATGCCGCCGTTGGTGTCGCAGAGCACGACGACATCGGCGCCGGCTTCGGCGGCGGCGCGGACGACAGCCTTGGCGTAGGCGGGGTTGGCGCGGTAGCCGTCGAAGAAATGCTCGCAGTCGACGAAGACCCGGCGGCCCTGCTCCCGCAGATGGGAGACGGTGTCCCGGATCATCGCCAGGTTCTCGTCGAGGGTGGTGCGGAGCGCCAGTTCGACATGGCGGTCGTGGGCCTTGGCGACCAGGGTGATCACGGGCGCGCCGGAGGTGAGGAGCGCCTGCACCTGGGGGTCGTCGGCGGCGGTCGCCCCGGCCCTGCGGGTGGCGCCGAAGGCCACGAGCTGCGCGTTCTTGAAGTCGATCTCCTGGCGGGCGCGGGCGAAGAACTCCGTGTCCCGCGGGTTGGCCCCCGGCCAGCCGCCCTCGATGAACCCCACGCCGAATTCGTCCAGGTGCCGGGCGATGGTCAGCTTGTCCGCGACCGTGAGGTTGATGCCCTCGCGCTGCGCGCCGTCACGGAGTGTGGTGTCGAAGACGTGGAAGCTGTCGTCCGTCGTCGGCTTCGTCGTCATGCTGGTTCTGCTCCTGTCGAATGAGTGGCTCCCGGAACTTCTGGCTCCACTTGTCCCTATCCTCTCGCGCTGTCCGTTTCCGGCGGGGAGTGGGGCCGGTAACGGAGTGGAGAACAAAAAAACCCCTCGCGGATGCGAGAGGTCTGCGCGCGGGTCTGGGGACACGGTGGCGGCGTCGTACGGGATACGTACGGGGCCGTCACTGCGGACCGGCGCGCCTGCTGCCGATAATCATGGCGAGAGTAGGCACGGTCGCATCCTGCCACAGGGGTCCGGCGGGCCGCCCCGCTGTCTCACGATGCGGGACCGGGCGCCGGGGCCTTGGCGGGTTCCGGGGCCGGGGCTGCGGTGTGTCCCTTGCCCACCGTGGCGAGGTCGATGTCGCGGGTTTCCCGCATGGTGAGATAGACGACGAGGGAGACCGCCGCGCAGCCCGCGACGTACCAGTAGTAGCCGGACTCGGCGCCGGAGCGTTTGAACCAGAGCGCCACATATTCGGCGGTGCCGCCGAAGAGGGCGTTGGCGACGGCGTACGGCAGGGCCACGCCCAGCGCCCGGACTCCGGTCGGGAACAGCTCCGCCTTCACACAGGCGTTGATGGACGTATAGCCGGTGATCACCACCAGGGCGAGCAGGGAGAGCCCGAAAGCGGGCCAGAAGGAGCCCGCCTGCTTCAGCAGGGTCATGATCGGGACGGTCAGGAAGGTGGACCCCAGGGCGAAGGTGATCAGCAGCGGGCGGCGGCCGATCCGGTCGGAGAGAGCGCCCGCGAGCGGCTGGAGACAGGCGAAGACGATCAGCGCGCAGAAGGAGACCAGGGTGGCGGTCTGCTTGGGGAGCCCCGCGGAATTGGAGAGGTACTTCGTCAGGTAGGTGGTGTACGTGTAGTAGGCGACGGTGCCGCCCATGGTCAGCGCGACGACGAGGAACGCCTCCCGTTTGTGGGCCAGCAGCGCCCGGATCGTGCCGTTCTCCGCGGCGGCTGCCTGTGGGCCGTCCGGGCCGTCCAGTTGCTCGTACACCTCCGTCTCCAGCATCTCGCGCCGCAGATAGAAGACGACGGCCGCGCCCAGCGCCCCGATGACGAACGGGATGCGCCAGCCCCAGCTGTGCAGCGCGTCGTCGGACATCGTGCTCTGGAGGGTGAGCAGGATGCCGAGGCCCAGGATCTGGCCCGCGGTCATGGAGACGTACTGGAAACTGGAGGCCAGACCACGGCGGCCGGGCGCGGACGCCTCGGTCAGATAGGTGGCGCTGGCCGCGTACTCGCCGCCGACCGAGAGCCCCTGGAGCAGCCGGGCGACCAGCAGCACGGCGGCGCCGCCGTATCCGGCGACGGCGTAGGTAGGGGCGACGGCGATCAGCACGGCGGAGGCGGACATCAGGGTGACCGTGAGGGTCAGGGCCGTCTTCCGTCCCCTGCGGTCCGCGACCCGGCCGAGCAGCCAGCCGCCGACCGGCCGCATGAAGAAGCCGACGGCGAAGATACCGGCGGTGTTCATGAGCTTGGCGGTGTCATTGCCCTCGGGGAAGAACGCGCCCGCGAAGTAGGTGGCGAAGCCGGCGTAGACGAACCAGTCGAACCATTCGACGAGGTTCCCGGCGGAGCCGACCCAGATCTTCTTCCAGTGGCCTTGTCCCATGGGCGGAACGGTGCCGGAGGGCCCGGCGGCCGAGAAGGGTTGCGGCGGCAACGATCACGCCTACTTGTGTGCGTTGCGTTCCCCTGCTGGTGAGAGCGCCGTTCTCATGAGCCTTGGGTACGGCTGTCCCGCCGTTGGGGTTGTTCGCGCAGTTCCTCGCGCCCCTGGGTCTCTCCCTCGCGCCCCCGCTCGCCACGGGTTGGCAGCAGGAGCGAATCCGCAAGGAATTCACTGACGTGGGCAAGGGCCTGGTGGCGGCTGGTGCCCGGGAGGGCGACCGCGACATGGACGCTCAGGCCGTCGAGGAGGGCCCGCAGGCGGACCGCGAAACGGTCGGGGTCGACCCGGCGGAACTCGCCGTGCGAAATGCCCTCGGCGAGCAGGGCGACCAGATCCCGGTGCCAGGCGCCTTCGATCGCGGACTGCCGGGCCCGCGCGGACTCCGCCGCTCCGGCCGAGCGGTTCCACACCTCCAGCCAGAGGGTCCAGTGCGGATCGCGCGGCCCGTCGGGGACGTACAGCTCCACATAGCCGGTCAGCCTCTCGGCGGCCGGTGCCTGCCGGGCGAGCAGCGCGGCCCGTTCGGCGCCGAGCCGCCCTTCGCTCCACTCCAGCGTCCGCAGCAGGAGTTCGTCCTTGGTGCCGAAGTAGTAGAGGAGATGGCCGCTGCTCATGCCGACGTCCCGGCCCAGACCGGCCATGGTGAGCGCATCGAGGCCGTGTTCCGCGATGGTGGCCATGGCCGCGGCGAGGACGGACTCGCGCGGCGGGGCGATATTGCGCCTCCGGACGGGCGGGGTCACCGGCCGGACCTCGCGACCGGCGCGACCGGCCCGGTCGGCCTCGTACCGCTGTCCGACGATCCCGTGTCACGCGCCCGCAGTGGCGCCCCCGGCAAGTGATTCACCTGTACGTTCTACCGGATTCCCGGGGCCCGTCCGGCACTCGTGCCCCGGCGGGTGACCTCGCCGGTGCCGGCCGGGACCACGGATTCGGACGGGGAGAACGCCAGGCTCTCGTAGAGGTCCTGGACGCACGAGTCGTGCAGATACTCCTCCAGGCCGGCCCGCACGCCCATCACATCGCCGCCCGCCTCGATGTGCTCCAGCGCCCGGCAGGCGTAGCCGCAGGACTCGTACGCCTGGCCGTCCGCGGCTTCGACGGCGGCGAGGCCCGCGTAGATCAGCGACCGCTGGCCGTGGTCGTCGGGGCGTACCGTCGCCATCGCGTACAGCAGGGTACGTCTGGCCTGCGCCACCAGACCGGCGGCGAGCTGGATCCGGCCCTTGAGGATGCCGATCCGGGCCGTCGTACACCAGTCGAGCCACGGCGGGAACGGCCGGTCCTCCGACCGGACCCGGGCCCCTTCGACCCGGGAAATCAGCCGGATGGCCTTCTCGTGCTCCCCGTCCCGGTTGGCGCGCTCGGCCTCGACGGCCTCCAGCCAGTCGAGCAGCCCGGCGGCGCCGGTACCGGCGTGCGCGAGCAGGGACCGGGCGGCGGTGAAGGATTCGGCCGCCGCCTCCGCCCGCCCGTCGGCGGGCACCAGCGCCAGCAGGCCGAGGGCGGCGGCCGCCAGCAGTGGTTCACCGGCGGCGACGGCCGTCGTACGGGCCTCCTGGAGGGCGGGGCGGGCGGCCTCCGGGTCATGGCGGCCCAGGAGTTCGAGCCGTCCCACGAGCAGCAGGCTTTCGGCGACGGCCGCCGCCACCCCGGCACCGTCCGCATCCGCCGCGGGGAGAGCGTCCGCACCGGCGGCGGCTCCGGCCGGCAGGGTCCGGCCCGCCGCGATATGCCCGGTGACGGTCGCGATCAGCTCCGCGGGCTCGGTGGTCCAGTACAGCTGCCGGTGGGCCCGGGTGTCCGCCTCGAACTCGGCGCGGTCCGTGCTGCCGGGGGCGATCGCCCCGGAGCCGTCTGCGGTTGGGGACATGCTCACTCACCTCCAGTGGAGGAACGGCCCCCTCCGTACCCCGGGGGCCGTCCACCGCCTCATTCTCCCCTGGTGTCCCCGCCCACCGCGGGCTGTTGCTGGGTAATGCAGTGGATCCCGCCACCCCCGGCGAAGATCGTCCGGGCGTCGACCAGGACGACCTCGCGGTCGGGGTAGAGCCGCCGGAAGACGGCCGCCGCCTCCTCGTCGCGCGGATCGTCGAAGGCGCAGAGCACCACACCGCCGTTGCAGACGTAGTGGTTGATGTACGAGTAGTCGGCCCAGTGGCCGTCCTCACCGCGGACGGCGGTGGGCGCCGGCACCTCGACGACCTCGAACGGCCGCCCCTTCGCATCGGTCTGCGTACGGAGGAACTCCACGTTCCGGGCGCAGGGGCCGTGGTCGGGGTGGGCCGGGTCGGGCTGGGTGTGGGCGACGATCACCCCGGGGCCCGCGAAGGCGGCGACGATGTCGATATGGCCGAGGGTGCCGTAGCCGTGCGGCGGATAGTCGGCGGCCAGGCCCCGCGGCAGCCAGATCGCCTTGCTGGTGCCGAGCCGGGCGTGGATCTCGGCCTCGACCCGTCCCCTGGTCCAGCCGGGATTGCGCTCCGGGCCGAGCTGGACCGTCTCGGTCAGCAGGACCGTGCCCTCTCCGTCGACATGGATACCGCCGCCCTCGTTGACCAGCGGGGAACCGTGGACGGGGACGTCCGCCAGACCGGCCACGGCACGGGCGATCTCCGCATCGTGCTCCCAGCGGGCCCACTCCTGGGCGCCCCAGCCGTTGAACACCCAGTCCACGGCGGCGAGCCGGGTCCCGTCGCTGACGAACGTCGGCCCGATGTCCCGCATCCAGGCGTCGTCGAGTTCCCGTTCGACGAGATCGACGTCCGGGCCGAGCAGGGCCCGGGCCCCGGCGCTCTGCCCGGGGCCGACCACCATCGTGACCGGTTCGAAGCGGCGGACGGCGCGGGCGACGGCGGCCCAGGCGCGCCGGGAGCCGTCGAGTTCGCCGCCGTCGGAGAAGGTGGGGTTGGGGCCGGGCCAGGCCATCCAGGTGCGTTCATGGGGCGCCCATTCGGGCGGCATACGGAACATCGGGATACTCCAGTGGTGCTGGGCGTGGCGCTGCGGGGTGCTGAGGACGTGCTGCGGGTGCTGAGGACGTGCTGCGGGGGGGGCTGCGGGGGAATCAGAGGAAGTAGAGGCGGTTGAGAGAGACCGATTCGGCGGCTTCGGAGCGGATCGGATCGCCGTCGAGGGTGACCAGACCACTGCGGGAGTCCACGGCGACATCGCCGATCCTGGAATTGAGCAGCAGATCGGCCGGGCCGATCCCGCGGGTGCCGCGGACCGCGACCCGGCGGCGCCGGGTCGGCAGCAGATCGTTGCCCGCCGCGACGGCGGCCCCGGCGACGAAGGCGACCGACAGGTCGGCCGGGGTCGCTCCGTACGCCCCGAACTGCGGTCCGAGCACCAGCGGTTCGCAGGTGTCGGTGGCCGCGTTCGGATCGCCGGTGACACCGTAGGCGGGGAAACCCGACTTCAGGACCAGTTGCGGCTTCGCACCGAAGTAGCGCGGCTGCCAGAGGACGATATCCGCCATCTTGCCGGTCTCGATGGAGCCGATCTCGTGGGAGAGCCCGTGCGCGATGGCCGGGTTGATCGTCAGCTTCGCCATATAGCGCAGTACGCGGGCGTTGTCGTCGTGCGGGCCGTCGCCCGCGAGCGGGCCCAGCTCGGCCTTCATCTTGCCCGCCATGGCGAACGTACGGCGCACGGTCTCCCCGGCGCGGCCCATGCCCTGGGCGTCGGACGAGGTGATGCCGATGGCGCCGAGATCGTGCAGGACGTCCTCCGCGCCCATGGTCCCGGCCCGGATCCGGTCCCGGGCCATGGCGGCGTCACCGGGCAGGTCCGTCTTCAGATCGTGGACGGAGACGATCATTCCGTAGTGTTCCGCGACCGCGTCCCGGCCGAAGGGGAGCGTCGGATTGGTGGAGGAGCCGATCACGTTCGGTACGCCCGCCATCTTGAGGACATTGGGGACGTGCCCGCCGCCGCAGCCCTCGATATGGAAGGCGTGGATCGTCCGGCCCTCCAGCACCCGCAGGGTGTCCTCCACCGACAGGCACTCGTTCAGCCCGTCGCTGTGCAGGGCGACCTGGACATCGTGCTCATCGGCCACCCGCAGGGCGGTGTCCAGCGCGCGGGTGTGGGCGCCCATGTCCTCGTGGACCTTGAAACCGCAGGCCCCGCCCTCGGCCAGCGCCTCCACCAGCGGCGCCGCGTGCGACGAGGAACCGCGGCCGAGGAAGCCGATGTTCACCGGCCAGGCGTCGAAGGCGCCGAAGGCGTGCTTCAGCGCCCAGGGCGAGTTGACGCCGACGCCCCAGACCGGGCCGAACTCCTGGCCGATGATCGTGGTGACACCGGAGGCCAGGGAAGCCTCCATGATCCGCGGGGAGAGCAGATGGACATGGGTGTCCACGGCACCGGCGGTGGCGATCAGCCCCTCCCCGGAGACGATCGTGGTGCCGGTGCCGGTGACCACGTCGACCCCGTCGAGGGTGTCCGGATTGCCCGCCCGGCCGATTCCGGTGATCCGGCCCTCGCGGATCCCGATCGACACCTTCCGGATGCCCTGGACCGCGTCGATGACCAGGACGTTGCTGATGACGACGTCACAGGTCTCGCGGACGGCCGCCGCCTTGAGGTGCAGTCCGTCGCGGGCGGTCTTGCCGAAGCCCGCGAGGAACTCGTCCCCGGGGTGCTGGGAGTCGGATTCGACCCGGACCACCAGCCCGGTGTCGCCGAGCACCACCCGGTCGCCGGCGCGCGGGCCGTGGACCGAGGCGTATTCGTACGGGTCGATCCCACCACCCGGACGGGGAACCGCGCTCATCGGTCCGCCCCCAGATAGCCGCAGGCCGCCGCCCTGCGCAGGGCTTCGTCCTTCGCGCCGGGCGCGTCCAGCGGCCCGTCGACCAGGCCCGCGAAGCCGATGGCGATCCGGGCGCCGCCGATGGGGACCAGACCGATCTCGCTGCTGCCGCCGGGGTCGAAGCGGACGGACGAACCGGCCGGTACGCACAGCCGCATGCCGTACGCCGCCGAACGGTCGAAGTCGAGGCGCGGATTGGCCTCGAAGAAGTGGAAGTGCGAGGTGACGCTGATCGGCACCTCGGCGGTGTTGCGGACGGTCAGCACCGTGTCCGGCTCCGGCGCGGGATCCGCCGGGCCGGGCAGGATCGCGCCGGGCGCGGCGGGACCCGCGGTGCCGCCGATCGGGTCGGAGACCACGGCGAGCCGGGAACCGTCGTCGAAGACCGCCTCCACATGGACCTCGGTCACCACATCGGCCACTCCGGGCAGTACATCGTCCGGACCGAGCACGGACCGGGCCGCATCGACGGCCTCGGCGAGCCGGCGGCCGTCCCTGGCCGCCTCGCACACCGTGTCCGCGATCAGCGCGGTCGCCTCGGGCACATTCAGCTTCAGACCGCGCGCCCGGCGCGCCCGGGCCAGCTCGGCCGCGCTGAAGAGCAGCAGCCGGTCCCGTTCCGTTGGGGTGAGTCGCATCCCGCCGTACCTCCTTTTGAGCGCCACTCTAAACAGTGGACGCCGGGATGAGAAGGATCGGCGGGAGTGTTTTCGAGCACCGCTCTAAGCCGCGGTGGGCGCGCCGGGGCCGGATACGGCACTGCCCCCGTTCCCGCCGGGCGGCGGGAACGGGGGCAGGCGCACTTCTCCGGACGGGACGGGACGGGGACAGCCGGGGCCGGTGTACGGCTTATCCGGCCGCGGGCTCACGGGGCCACGGACTCACGGGCTCACCCCGCCACCGGGCCACCGGCCCGCCGAGGCCGCCGGGCCACCGGGCCACCGGGCCACCGGCATCAGCCGAGTTCGTGCATCCAGCCGTGCTCGTCGGCCGCCGCGCCGGTCTGGATGGCCAGCAGCTTCTCCCGGAGCTTCATCGTCAGCTCGCCGGGCTCGCCACCGCTCTGGAGCCACTCCCCGGAGGCGGACTTGACCCGGCCGACCGGCGTGATCACCGCCGCCGTACCGCAGGCGAAGACCTCGGTCAGGGTGCCGTTCTCGGTATCGCGCCGCCACTGCTCGGTGGAGATCCGGCCCTCCTCGGACTCGTACCCCAGATCGCGGGCCAGGGTGAGCAGCGAGTCGCGGGTGATCCCGGCCAGCAGCGACCCGGTCAGCTCGGGCGTGACGATCTTGTCCCCGTACACGAAGTACAGGTTCATGCCGCCCATCTCCTCGACCCAGCGGTGCTCCAGCGCATCCAGCCAGACGACCTGGTCGCAGCCCTCCTCGGCGGCCTCGGCCTGGGCGAGCAGGGACGCCGCGTAGTTGCCGCCGGTCTTGGCGAAGCCCATGCCGCCGGGAACGGCGCGGACGTAGTTCTCCGAGAGCCAGACCGAGACCGGCACGACGCCGCCGGTGAAGTACGGCCCGGCCGGGCAGGCGATGACGATGAAGAGGTACTCGTTGGCCGGGCGGACCCCCAGCCCGTTCTCGGCCGCGATCATGAACGGCCGGAGGTAGAGGGAGGCCTCGCCGCCGTGCTCCGGAACCCAGTCCTTGTCCTGCTGGACCAGGGCGTCACAGGCCTCGATGAAGGTCTCGACCGGTAGCTCCGGCATCGCGAGCCGGCGGGCCGAGACCTGGAAACGCTCGGCGTTGGCCTGCGGGCGGAAGGTGGCGACGGAGCCGTCGGGACGGCGGTACGCCTTGAGGCCCTCGAAGATCTCCTGCGCGTAGTGCAGGGTCATATTGGCCGGGTCGATGGAGAGCGGGGCATACGGCGTGAGCTGGGCGTCGTGCCAGCCGCGGCCCTCGGTCCACCTGATCGTCACCATATGGTCGGTGAAGTGGCGGCCGAACCCCGGGTTCGCCATGATCGCCTCCCGCTCGGCCGCGGACAGCCGGTTAGCGGAGGGCTTCAGCTCGATCGTCGTCATGAGTGCAGTTCCTTCACCGTTGATGGGCGGACCGCACACGCTCACCCCGGCGCCCGCATACGGTGTTCATACGGTGCTAGGACGTCCGAGCATTCCCGTGGACCACGGCCCGGTTCGATTATCGCCCCCGGGGGCGGTGACCCGAAACGGGTGGTACGGGGTGAAGGCGCGGTCCGGCTGCTATGGGTCTGTTGGTGGAGGCACCCGGAGGCCGCACGGAAGAAGCCGCCGGGCGCTGTGTGCGACCCGGCGGCTTCGTGAGCTTCGTCGGGTCAGTCCGCTACGCGTACCGCGAGCGCGTCGCCGATCTCGTCCGTCGTGCGGAAGCTTCCGTCGCGGTCGGCCAGGTCGGCGGAGACGGCCTCCTCGATGCGGACGGCCTCGGCGTCGAAGCCGAGGTGGCGCAGGAGGAGGGCGACGGAGAGGATCGTCGCCGTCGGGTCGGCCTTGCCGGTCCCCGCGATATCGGGGGCGGAGCCGTGGACGGGTTCGAACATCGACGGGAAGGCGCCCGTCGGGTTGATGTTGCCGGAGGCCGCCAAGCCGATTCCGCCGGTGACGGCGGCGGCGAGGTCGGTGAGGATGTCACCGAAGAGGTTGTCGGTGACGATGACGTCGAAGCGCTCCGGCTGGGTGACGAAGAAGATCGTCGCCGCGTCGACGTGCAGATAGTCGGTGGTGACCTCGGGGTACTCCTGGCCCACCCGGTCGAAGATGTTCTTCCACAGATGACCCGCGTAGACGAGGACGTTGTTCTTGTGGACCAGCGTCAGCTTCTTGCGGGGGCGGGCGTTGGCGCGCTCGTAGGCGTCCCGGACGACGCGCTCGACACCGTACGCCGTGTTCAGGCTGACCTCGGTGGCGACCTCGGCGGGCGTACCGGTGCGCAGGGAGCCGCCGTTGCCCGTGTACGGGCCCTCGGTGCCCTCGCGGACCACCACGAAGTCGATCTCGGGACGGCCGGCCAGCGGCGTCGCCGTGTTCGGGAAGAGCTTCGACGGCCGCAGGTTGACGTAGTGGTCGAAGGCGAACCGCAGCTTCAGCAGCAGACCTCGCTCCAGGACGCCCGAGGGCACGGAGGGGTCGCCGATGGCACCGAGCAGAATCGCGTCGTGCCCCTTGAGGGCCTCCAGCTCCGCGTCCGGGAGGGTCTCCCCGGTGCGGTGCCAGCGCTGGGCGCCGAGATCGTACTCGGTGGTCTCCAGCTTGACGTCCTGCGGGAGGACGGAGGTCAGGACCTTCAGTCCCTGGGCGACGACTTCCTTGCCGATGCCGTCGCCGGGGATGACTGCGATGTTGAGGCTGCGGGGCATGAAGGGCACCCTACTCGCCATCCCACCCCATGACACGGGCTGTCCACCTGCTGGACAGGGCCCGCTTCCCGGACGGTTGACGGCGGGCAGGGGGCACTGCCGGGAGTCAGTGCCCCGTGGAACCGCCGTTGTCGCGCCGGTCGAGCGCGCGCTGGAGGGCGGCGGCGGCGTTGCGGCGGTCGGACTCGGTGGTACGGGGGTGGCGGACGCGGACGCGGCGAACGGTCTCAGCGGACATGGTGACCGACTCCTGGGAATCACGGGGCTGTCGAGAGGGCGCCGGGTGGGGGCGGGGGCGTGCCGCGCAGGGATCGCCTGCGGAAGGGGCACGGGCCCGGACCGCCCATCGCTGGTTCCAGCGGGACGTTCGGCTTCTACAAAGTTAAGCCAGCGACGCGCTTCTGTCTCCACAAGTAGTCGGACTTCCTACTATCTGAGACGGAGATCATGGAAACCGCAGGTCATGGCGGGGTGCGGCGGAGCCCCGGGCTCACTCGAAGGTGTGAATACGGGGCTACGGCCGGAGGGGTACGGGGCCGGAGGGCGGTCGGGCCCGAAGGGCTGCGGCTCGGCGGCGGTACGGCTCGCCCTGGGAGCGGAGAGCGCGCCGAAGCCGTAAGCCTTGGCCGCGGTCTCGCCGAGGGCGGCCGGCCACACGGCCGCGACAGGGCACCGGCCCGACACCCGGCGCCCGGCGCAGGTACTCAATCTCCGATCTGAGTATCCACCCCATGACGGAAATCCGGCCATCGGAGAACAGTGGGCGCCATGAACGGCCTCTACGCTCTCAAGCCCTGGTACGCGTCCCGGCTCGCCGGGGTCCGCGGCGTACTGGTCCGGCGCGGGGTGTCCCCCGACGCCCTCACGGCCGCCGGTGCCGGCTGCGCCGCCGGTGCCGCCGCGGCCCTCGCCCTGCTGCCCGCCCCGCTGGCCGCGCTGCCGGTCGCGGTCCTGCTCGCGGCCCGGCTGGCCTGCGCCAACCTCGACGGTGCCGTCGCCCGGGACACCGGCAGGACCGGCCCGCGCGGCGCGCTCCACAACGAGTTGGGCGACCGGGCGGCGGATCTGCTGGTGCTGGCCGGGTTTCTGACACTCGCCCCGCTCTGGCTGGTGGCCGCCGCCGGGCTCGCCGCGACCCTCCCTTCGTGGGTGTCGCTGGCGGGCGCGGCGGCCGGAGCCCCGCGGCTCAACGGCGGTCCAGTCGGCAAGACGGAACGCTGTCTGCTGGTGGTCGTGGCGGCGGCATCCGGCTGGGCCGTACCGGTTCTGGCGGTACTGGCCGCGGGCTCGGCGCTGACCGCGCTGCTGCGGCTGGCCCGGCTCCGGAAGGAACTGGCCCGATGAGCGGGGCACTGGTGGCGGGCGAGACCCTCGGACGGGCGATCCCCCTGGTCGCGGGGGCGCTGGGGGCGAGCGGACTGGCGGTGGCCGCGCTGCCCGCCCGGATCCGGATGCGTACCGAACTGCGCCGCCGCTGGCGGACCTGGGCGATCGCGGCACCGGTCTATCTGGGGGCGCTGTTCCTCGGCGCGGGCGGGGCGTTCGCGCTGGCGGCCGGGCTGGGGGTGATCGCGGTGGCCGAATACGTACGCCTCGCGGGGCTGTCCCGGGCCGATCAGGCGGTGCTGACGGCCGCCGCGGTGGTGCTGCCGGGGCTGGCGTGGCAGGCGCCGTCGGCTCTGGACGCGCGGACCGGCGGGGTGCTGCTGCTCGCGGCTGCGCTGCCGTCCGTGTTGTCGGGTGACGGTACGTCGGGTTTCACCCGGGCCGCCGGGACCGCCTTCGGCCTGCTGTGGATCCCGCTGGCGCTAACCGGTCTGGTGACGCTCGGGGAGACCGCGGTCGCGGTGGGTCTGGCGGTGGCGCTGGGGGATGTCGGCGCCTGGTGCGGCGGTACGGCGCTGGGGCGGCGCGGCCCGGCGGCCCGTCCGCTGTCGCCGCTCTCCCCGAACAAGACCTGGGCCGGGGTGGCCGGTGCCGCGATCGCGACCGGGGCGGTGCTGCTCGCGGTCGGGGCGTTCTCCCCGGCTCTGTGGGCGGCGGTGCTGGCCGGCTGCGTCCTGGGCGATCTGCTGGAGTCGATGGTCAAACGGGAGGCGGGCGTCAAGGACGCGGGCGACTGGCTGCCCGGCTTCGGCGGTCTGCTGGACCGGATCGACTCCCTGCTGCCCGCCCTGCTGCTGGCCGCGGTGGTGACGGCATGACGGGCGCGGGGCCGCCCTGCGGAGGCGGCGGTCTCCCCGGGACGGGCCCGGGTGCGGGCTCCGGCACGGGCGCGGCACCGGACTCCGGACCGGGCTCGGACCCGCGGTGCCCGGACTCCGGCACGGACGCGGCACCGGGCCTTGGCACGGGCTCGGACTCCGGACCGGGCACGGACTCCGGCAGGCACCCGGACCCGGGCCCGCACCCGGGTGCCTGCGCAGCCCCCGGCCGCGACCCCGGCCCCGGCCCCGGGCCCGCGTCCGACCCCCCGGCGCCCTCCACCGGCAACCGTGCGCCGTCGCGGTCCCGTACCGCCGCCGCCCTGCGGCGCGCCCTGTGGTGGTACGTCCTCCAGCTCACCGGCGGTGTCGAACGCCGCGGACGGCTGCCGCGCGGCGGCTGCGTCGTCGTCGCCAACCACAGCTCCCACGCCGATACGGCGGCCCTGCTCGCCGCGCTCGACGCCCGGCACACTCCCGCGATCGCCGCGGCGGCCGACTACTGGTTCGCCTCGCCGTGGCGGCGCCGGATCTGCCGCAGGCTGGCGGCCGGCTTCCCGGTGCGCCGGACCGGCGGGGGCATGGGCGATCTGCTCGCGATGACCGGTGAACTGCGGTCCGGACGGGCGGTGGTGCTCTTCCCGGAGGGCACCCGCGGCGACGGCGTGCCCGGCTCGTTCCACCGGGGCGCACTGGTACTGGCCTCGGAAGCGGGGGTTCCGGTGGTACCGGTGGGGATCACGGGCACGGACCGGCTGCTGCCCAAGCACGGCAGGCTGCGCCCTCATCCGGTACGGGTACGGATCGGCGCTCCGCTGCACCCCTCGGTCGGCCCGGACCGGGCCCGCGCCGAGGTGACCGCGCTGCACGGTCCGGGCCGGGCGGCGGATGCGGACCCGCCCAAGGGCCGGGCGGCGACGGTCGCCGCCTCCCGCTGGGGACCGCCGCTGGCGCTGCTGGTGTCCCTGATCGCGGCGGCCCGCGGCTGACCCCCGACAGAAAGAGCAACCAACTGGTTGCACTATCTCCGACGAAGTGCAACCATGAGGTAGCACGTTAGTTTTCAGGGAGCCGGAGCAGGAGGCACGACCATGAGTGAGAACACCACCGCGGCCCGGGAGCGGGACCGTATCGAGAAGGAGATCGACATCGCGGCGCCGCCGGAGCGGGTCTGGGCGGTGCTCACCGAACCCGAGCATGTCGGCGCCTGGTTCGGACACGGGGAGCCGGCCCCGGTGGATCTGCGCCCCGGGGGCACGATGCTCCTGGACCACGGCGCCGACGGAAAGTTCCCGACCACCATCGTCACGGTGGAGCCGCCGCGCAGGTTCGCCTACCGCTGGGCGTCCGCGTACCCCGGTGAGCAGACCGACGAGGGCAATTCGACCCTCGTCGAGTTCACCCTCACCCCGGTCGGCGAGGGCACCCGGCTGCGGGTCGTCGAGACCGGCTTCGCCGGTCTGCGGATCACCGAGGAGCGCCGTGCCGCAGCCTTGTACGAGAGCCATGTGAACGGCTGGGCGGACCAGCTGGCCAACATCAGGAAGTACGCCGAGACCGGGGAGACGGACGGTGTGGACGGGGGCGCCGGAACGGACGGGTGAGAATCAGCGTATGACAACTGGCACCGGCACCCCGGGCGGCGGGCACCCGCCCCCGGGGGCCGTCCCACCGGATCCCGCGGCGGCGGACGCCGTGTCCGCATCCATGTCGGAGGTGCTGTCCGCGCTGGCGGACCCGATGCGCCGCCGGATACTGGACTCCCTCGCCGGCCACGGCAGCGCGACCGCCACGGTCCTCGCCGCCGAACTGCCCGTCAGCCGCCAGGCGATCGTCAAGCACCTCGGCATCCTCGACCGCGCCGGTCTGGTCGGCGCCCGCCGCGCCGGCCGGGAGACCCGTTTCACGGTCCGCCCGGAGCGGCTGACGGCGGCGGCCCGCTGGATGACCCGGGTGGCGTCCGACTGGGACTCCCGTCTCGACGCGATCAAACGCCTCGCGGAGACCCCGGGAACGGACTGACCGGGCTCCGCCCGGCCCGTCGGGGGGCGGGCCGGGCGGATCGGCCGAGCCGCGGCTCTTCCAGCGGCCCATGCGAAACCGAGCCGCCGAGTCGATCGCGGCTTCGTCCCGGACGATCGAATACATCACCCGGGGTCCAGCCCGAGGCGGGCCCGCACCTCGACATGCGGGACCGGCGCCGTACCGCCGGACCTCAGGCGCTCCCGATGGAGCGCCAGGGCCGGAGCATCCTCCGGATCCGCCAACTCCTGCGGGTTGATCAGCACGGCTGCGGGCTGCCCGTGATCGGTGACCGTACGCTGCCGCCCATCGTCGGGAAGGGGAAATGGAAACCGCCCCCGGACCGGCGTGGGGGCCGGTTCGGGGGCGGTGTCTGAGGGGGTGACCCTCCGGGCCGGGGCCCTGGGCGGGTCAGCCCATGTGCGGGTAGCCGTACTCGGTCGGCGCCACCAGCGTCTCCTTGATGGCGCGGGTCAGCGTCCAGCGCATCAGGTTCTGCGGCGCGCCCGCCTTGTCGTTGGTGCCCGAGGCACGGCCGCCGCCGAAGGGCTGCTGGCCGACGACGGCACCGGTCGACTTGTCGTTGATGTAGAAGTTGCCCGCGGCGTACCGCAGCTTCTCCATCGTGTGCGCGGCGGCGGCGCGGTCGTTCGCGATGACCGAGCCGGTCAGGGCGTACGCGGACACCGACTCCATCTGGTCCAGCATCGCGTCGTAGCCCTCGGGCGACTCGTCCTCGTAGACGTACACCGCGAGGATCGGGCCGAAGTACTCGTCCGTGAAGACCTCGTTGCCCGGGTCGGTGCAGAGGATCACGGTCGGGCGGACGAAGTAGCCGACCGAGTCGTCGTATGTGCCGCCCGCGACGATCTCGCAGGTCGGGTCGGCCTTGGCCCGGTCGATCGCGGCCTTGTTCTTCGCGAAGGCACGGTCGTCGATCACGGCGCCGACGAAGTGCGACAGGTCGGTGACATCGCCCATGGCGATCCCGTCGACCTCGGCCGCGAACTCCTCCTTGAAGCCGGAGTTCCAGATCGACGCCGGGAGGTAGGCGCGGGAGGTGGCCGAACACTTCTGGCCCTGGAACTCGAAGGCCCCACGGGTCAGCGCGGTCTTCAGCACCGCACGGTCGGCGCTCGGGTGGGCGACGACGAAGTCCTTGCCGCCCGTCTCGCCGACGATCCGGGGGTAGGAGCGGTACTTCTCGATGTTGCCGCCGACCGTCTTCCACAGGTGCTGGAAGGTGCGGGTCGAGCCGGTGAAGTGGATACCGGCCAGCGCGGGGTGGTTGAGGGCGACCTCGGAGACGGCGATTCCGTCACCGGTGACCAGGTTGATGACGCCCTTCGGCAGCCCGGCCTCCTCCAGGAGCTGCATCAGCAGCACGGCGGAGTGGGTCTGGGTCGGGGACGGCTTCCAGACCACCACATTGCCCATCAGGGCGGGTGCGGTGGGCAGGTTGCCCGCGATGGCGGTGAAGTTGAAGGGCGTGATCGCGTAGACGAAGCCCTCCAGCGGACGGTGGTCCAGCCGGTTCCAGACGCCCGGGGAGTTCGCCGGGGGCTGCTCGGCGAGCAGGTCGCGGGCGTAGGCGACATTGAACCGCCAGAAGTCGACCAGCTCGCACGGCGTGTCGATCTCGGCCTGCTGGGCGGTCTTGGACTGGCCCAGCATGGTGGAGGCGGCCAGCGTCTCGCGCCAGGGGCCGGCCAGCAGCTCGGCCGCGCGCAGGATGATCGCGGCACGGTCGTCGAAGGACATCGCGCGCCAGGCCGGAGCGGCGGCCAGGGCGGCGTCGACCGCGTCCCGGGCGTCCTGCTCGGTGGCCCCGGCGAAGGTGCCGATGACGGCCCGGTGGTTGTGCGGCTGCACGACGTCGACCCGCTCGCCGCCGCCCATCCGGCGCTCACCGCCGATGGTCATCGGCAGCTCGACGGGGTTCTCGGCCAGCTCCTTGAGCTTCGCCTCCAGGCGGGCGCGCTCCGGGCTGCCGGGCGCGTAGGAGTGGACCGGCTCGTTGACCGGTGCGGGGACCTGGGTGACAGCGTCCATGAGTGCCGACTCTCCTTCGTTCGTGACGTGCGTGTTCGGGGGCCGGGTCAGCCGCGGGTGGCGAGGGAGCGCAGGAAGAACGCCAGGTTGGCGGGGCGCTCGGCGAGACGGCGCATGAAGTAGCCGTACCAGTCGGTGCCGTACGCGATGTACACGCGCATCCGGTGGCCCTCGGCCGCCAGCCGGGCCTGCTCGGCCTCGCGGATGCCGTAGAGCATCTGGAACTCGTAGTCGTCGAGCTTGCGGCCGGCCCGGCGGGCCAGCTCCTGGGTGATGGAGATGATGCGCGGGTCGTGCGACCCGATCATCGGGTATCCCTCGCCCTCCATCAGGATCCGCAGGCAGCGGATGTACGCCTTGTCGACCTCGGCCTTGTTCTGGTAGGCGACGGACGCGGGCTCCTTGTAGGCGCCCTTCACCAGCCGGACCCGGGAACCGGCCTCGGCGAGCATCCGGCAGTCGTCCTCGGTGCGGAAGAGGTACGACTGGACGACGGCGCCCGTACGGGGGAAACGCTCGCGCAGCTCGGCGTGGATCGCCAGGGTCGAGTCGACGGTGGTGTGGTCCTCCATGTCGAGGGTGACCGTGGTGCCGATCTCGGCGGCGGCCTCGACGACCGGGGTGACGTTCTTCAGCGCCAGCTCGTGGCCGCCGGGCAGCGCCTGGCCGAAGGAGGACAGCTTCACCGACATCTCGGCGCGCTCACCGAGGCCGAGCGGCTTGAGGGCCTCGATCAGCTCCAGATAGGCGTCGCGGGCGCGCAGCGCCTCCGACGCGTCGGTGATGTCCTCACCGAGGACGTCGAGGGTGACCTCCAGACCGCGGGCGGCCGCGTCCCGGACGACCGGAACCGTCTCGTCCACGGTCTCGCCGGCGATGAAACGGTTCACCACAGGCTTGGTGACCGGAGCGGCCGAGATGACACGGCGCATCTTGTCGCTGCGCGACGCGGCGAGGATCACGGGACCCAGCACGGGGACCTCCACGGAGATGTACGAGCAGGCCGTGCCGGACCGCGGGGAAACCGGTCCGGAACGGCACGAAGAACCACCGTGAAATCTAAGGATCGCTCCGATCCTCGGCCATCGACACCTGTCACGCATCCGTGGCCGGGATCTCAGACACTTGTCTGAAGGAAGATGGGAGACGTGCCAGAATGTCCGAGTGAAGGGTGATTATCAGGACCTCGTCGACGAGATCTCGGCGCTGCTGGCGGCCCCGGCGACGCTGGAGAACCGCGATTTCGGGCTGATCGCCTTCGGCGCCCACGACAGCGACAGCGCGTTCGACGAGTCGCAGCTCGACCCGGTGCGCACCCGGTCGATCCTCACCCGCCGCTCCACCCCGGCGGTCCGCGCCTGGTTCGAGGGCTTCGGCATCACCCGGGCGACCGGCCCGGTCCGGATCCCGGCCGCCCCGGACGCGGGCGTCTACCGCGACCGGCTCTGCCTTCCCGTACGCCATCGGGGTGTCGTCCTCGGCTATGTCTGGCTGCTGGACACCGTCCCGGGGCCCACGGACCAGCAGCTCGCGGCGGCGATGGAGGTGGCGGGCCGGATCGGCACCCTGCTCGCCGACGAGGAGCGGGCCGACACCGATACGGCGCGCGAACTGCGGGCGGCGCTGACGGCCGAACGGGGCTGGCAGTACGACATGGCGGTGGCGGCGCTGCGGACGGCGCTGGGCGGGCCCGACCGGGGGACGGACGGTCCGCACGCGGTGGTGTGCGTGGCGCCGTGGACCGCGCCGGACACCCCGTCGGCCAGGTCGCTGCCCGGCGTCGCCGCCCTCTGCACGCTGAGCGTCCCCTGGGCGCCGGAGGCCGCCCCCGCCACCCGTACGGCGGAGCCCACGGCGCCGTCCGCCCCCTCGTCGCGGGTTCTGGCGGCGCTGGTACGGCTGCGCTCCGCGGACACCACCGGACCCGCGCTGGCCGTGGCGGAACAGCTCGTCGGCGGCCGCGGCGGGCCCGCCGCGGGGGTCGCGGCCCCGCGCACCGGGCTCGTACAGCTGAACACCGCCTGGTACGAGGCCGGTGCCGCGGCGCGGGCCGCGCACGCCGATCCGGGGGCGCCGCGGATCACCGAGTGGCGGGCCATCGGCCCGTACCGCCTGCTGACGGCGCTGGCGGACGGACCGGCCGCCGACGATCCCGCGGTCCGGCCCCTGCTGAGCCCGGCCCACCGGGAACTGGCCAGGACGGCCGAGGTATTCCTCGACTGCGCGGGCCAGGCGAGCCGGACGGCCGCCGCACTCGGCATCCACCGCCAGACGCTCTACTACCGGCTGTCACGGGTGGAGCAGCTCACCGGTCTGGACCTGGCGGACGGGGAGCACCGGCTGCTGCTGCACATGGTGCTGAAGACGGCACGGCTGTAAGCCCCGGACCGGCGCTTCCCTGACCGGCACGCGTCCGGCGCGTCTCCGAGCGGCGCTTCCCCGGTAGGCGGCCGGCGGCCCTCGCCGGCGGCGCCCTGCTGCTCGCGGGGGCGCCGCTCGCCCTCGTACTCCTGCGCGGGGACCGGTCCGCGACCCCGACCGGCCCGGCGGCGCCTGACCGCTGAAGCCGGGATACGGAAACGTCCCCGGGTCCGGCTCCTCGGAGGGAGCGGGGCCCGGGGACGTGCGGACGGGGTGGCGTTCGTAGCCTTCGCTGCCTACGCCGCGTTTCGGCCGGCGGTCAGTCGGCGAGGTTCACCGAGCGCGCCGAGACCGCGCCGATCTCCTCCGCGATCTCCGCGACGACCGGCTGCGGCACGGTGTCGTCGACCGTGAGCACGACCAGCGCCTCGCCGCCCTCCTCGGCCCGCGACACCTGCATCCCGGCGATGTTCAGCCCGGCCTCGCCCAGGATCCGGCCGACGGTGCCGACGACACCCGGACGGTCCTCGTACCGCAGGACCAGCATGTGGTCGGCGAGCGCCAGATCCACGTCGTGGTCACCGATGGCGACGATCTTCTGGACGTTCTTCGGGCCGGCCAGCGTGCCGGAGACCGCGATCTCCTCGCCGCCCGACAGCGTGCCCCGGACGGTGACCACATTGCGGTGGTCCGGGGACTCCGAGCTGGTGGTCAGCCGGACCTCGACCCCGCGCTCCTGCGCGAACAGCGGCGCGTTGACGTACGAGACGGTCTCGTCCACGACGTCCTCGAACACGCCCTTCAGCGCGGACAGCTCCAGCACCTTGACGTCGTGCTGGGTGATCTCGCCGTACACCTCGACATCGAGCCGGACCGCGACCTCGCCCGCCAGCGCGGTGAAGATCCGGCCGAGGCGCTCGGCCAGCGGCAGCCCCGGCTTCACATCCTGGGCGATCACACCGCCCTGGACGTTGACCGCGTCCGGGACCAGCTCACCGGCGAGCGCCAGGCGCACCGAACGGGCCACGGCGATACCGGCCTTCTCCTGTGCCTCGTCCGTGGACGCGCCCAGGTGCGGGGTGCAGACGACCTGGTCGAACTGGAACAGCGGGGAGTCCGTGCACGGCTCCTTCGCATAGACGTCCAGACCGGCGCCGGCGACCCGGCCCTCCTTCAGCGCCGAGGCCAGCGCCTCCTCGTCGACGATCCCGCCGCGCGCGGCGTTGACGATCCGGACCGTCGGCTTGACCTTGTGCAGCGCCTCGTCGCCGATCAGCCCGAGGGTCTCCGGCGTCTTCGGCAGATGGACCGTGATGAAGTCGGCGACCTCGAGAAGCTCGTCCAGGGTGAGCAGCTTGACACCCATCTGGGCGGCGCGGGCGGGCTGTACATAGGGGTCGTACGCGACGATCTTCATCCCGAACGCGGACATCCGCTGGGCCACCAGCACACCGATCCGGCCGAGCCCGACGACACCGAGGGTCTTCTCCGCCAGCTCCACGCCCGTGTACTTGGAGCGCTTCCACTCGCCGTTCTTCAGGGCGGTGTTGGCCTGCGGGATATTGCGGGCGGTGGCGACCAGCAGACCGCAGGCCAGCTCGGCGGCGGTGACGATGTTCGAGGTGGGGGCGTTCACCACCATGACACCGGCCTTGGTGGCGGCGGAGACGTCCACATTGTCCAGACCGACGCCGGCCCGGGCGACCACCCTCAGCTTCTTCGCGGCGGCGATGGCCTCGGCGTCGACCTTGGTCGCCGAGCGGACCAGGATCGCGTCCACATCGGCGATCGCGGGCAGCAGCTCCGCGCGGTCGGCGCCGTTGCAGTGACGGATCTCGAAGTCCGGACCGAGCGCGTCCACGGTGGCGGGCGACAGCTCTTCGGCGATGAGTACGACGGGTTTACGGGCAAGCTCAGCGCTCACGTGAGTCCTCACAAGTCCAAGGGGTCCCGCCCGTGCCTGAGGGCCACGGCGGGAGACGGCCGTCCCGACGGCCGCAGGCGGTGGAGGGGCTAGCCGCGTGGAAGACGCACGACACTGTGGGCCTGACGCGTGTTGTTGAGAAGTGTAGTGGTGACCGGCACGGAGTCTTGTGCCTTCTCGGCAGGATCACCCGTCCGAGGCTGGACGAAGTGGTCAACGCGGCCGAAGGGCCGTTCCCGGCACCGCCGGAGCCACGGATTCCGTACCGCCGGAACGAGGGTTCCGACCACGGCGGACCCGGGTCCCGGGCCCCGCGGACTCCGGTGCGGACACGGCGAAGGCCCCCGTTCCGGCCACCGCGGGCTTCGCTGCGCGCAACGGCGAGGGGCCGGGACACCGCGCTTCCGCGCCGCGTCCCGGCCCCTCGCACCGGGCTCAGGCCTCGTCGTTGTCGACCCAGCTCATGAGCTTGCGCAGCTCCTTGCCGGTGGACTCCAGCAGGTGGTTCTCGTCCTGCGTCTTGTACTCGTTGTACTTCTTCAGACCACCGTGGTACTCGTCCATCCAGTTCTTGGCGAAGGTGCCGTCCTGGATCTCGGCGAGGACCTTCTTCATCTCGGCCTTGGTCTGGTCGGTGATGATCCGCGGACCGGTGACGTAGTCGCCCCACTCGGCGGTCTCGGAGACCGACCAGCGCATCTTCTCCAGGCCGCCCTCGTACATCAGGTCGACGATGAGCTTCAGCTCGTGGAGGCACTCGAAGTAGGCGATCTCCGGCTGGTAACCGGCCTCGACGAGGGTCTCGAAGCCCGCCTTGACCAGCGCCGCGGTACCGCCGCAGAGCACGGCCTGCTCGCCGAAGAGGTCGGTCTCCGTCTCCTCGGTGAAGGTGGTCTTGATGACGCCGGCCCGGGTGCCGCCGATGCCCTTGGCGTACGACAGCGCCAGCTCGAAGGCCTTGCCGGAGGCGTCCTGCTCGACCGCCGCGATACACGGAACGCCGCGGCCCTCCTCGTACTGACGGCGCACCAGGTGGCCCGGGCCCTTGGGGGCGACCATGGCGACGTCGACCCCGGCCGGGGGCTTGATGAAGCCGAAGCGGATGTTCAGGCCGTGGCCGAAGAAGAGGGCGTCGCCGTCCTTGAGGTTCGGGGCGATCGACTCCTCGTAGACCTGGGCCTGGATGGGGTCCGGAACCAGGATCATGATGACGTCGGCCTCGGCGGCGGCCTCGGCGGGCGTCACGACGCGCAGACCCTGCTCCTCGGCCTTGACCTTGGACTTGGAGCCCTCGTGCAGACCGACTCGGACGTCGACGCCCGAGTCACGGAGCGACAGCGCGTGGGCGTGGCCCTGGCTGCCGTAGCCGATGACCGCGACCTTGCGGTTCTGGATGATGGAGAGGTCGGCATCGTCGTCGTAGAACAGCTCGGCCACTGGAATGTCTCCTTGAGTGCTGATGGTGCGTCCCACCGTACGGCGGGGAGGGGAAGGTGCGGTGGGGGGTCTCGCGATACGGGCGCGGACCCCGGGTGCTATGGCCGGGGGCGCGGGCCCCCGGCCGGATCGGACCGGGCGTCGGGCCGTCAGGCCGTACGGTCCAGGGCGCGCAGGGACCGGTCGGTGATGGACCGGGCGCCACGCCCTATGGCGATCGTGCCGGACTGGACCAGTTCCTTGATGCCGTACGGCTCCAGCATCCGGAGCATGGCCTCCAGTTTATCGCTGGACCCGGTGGCCTCGATGGTCACGGCCTCGGGTGCGACGTCCACGGTTTTGGCGCGGAACAACTGGACGATCTCGGTGATCTGGGAGCGGGTCTCGTTGTCGGCCCTGACCTTCACCAGGACCAGTTCGCGCTGGATCGCGGCGCTGGGTTCCAGCTCGACGATCTTCAACACGTTGACGAGCTTGTTGAGCTGCTTGGTGACCTGCTCCAGGGGGAGGTCCTCGACACCCACCACGATGGTGATGCGGGAGATGTCGGGGTGCTCCGTGACGCCGACGGCAAGGGAGTCGATATTGAAGCCGCGGCGGGAGAAGAGGGCGGCGATCCGGGCGAGGATGCCCGGGGTGTTCTCCACCAGGACGGAGAGCGTGTGCTTGGTTGACATGGGTGGGTCTTCCGTCTCTCTCTGGTCGCTCAGTCGTCTTCGCCGTCGCCGAAGTCGGGGCGGACCCCGCGGGCGGCCATGACCTCGTCGTTGGAGGTGCCGGCGGCCACCATCGGCCAGACCATGGCGTCCTCGTGGACGATGAAGTCGATCACCACGGGCCGGTCGTTGACCGCGTTGGCCTCGGCGATGACCTTGTCCAGGTCCTCGGGGGATTCACAGCGCAGGGCGTAGCAGCCCATCGCCTCGGACAGTTTGACGAAGTCCGGGACGCGGGTGCCCGCGCTCGGACCGCCGGGGGCGGCGTCGGGGCCCGAGTGCAGCACGGTGTTGGAGTAGCGCTGGTTGTAGAAGAGGGTCTGCCACTGGCGGACCATCCCGAGGGCGCCGTTGTTGATGATGGCGACCTTGATGGGGATGTTGTTCAGCGCGCAGGTGGTGAGTTCCTGGTTGGTCATCTGGAAGCAGCCGTCGCCGTCGATGGCCCAGACCGTGCGGTCGGGGGCGCCCGCCTTGGCGCCCATGGCGGCGGGGACCGCGTAGCCCATCGTTCCGGCGCCGCCGGAGTTCAGCCAGGTGGCGGGCTGCTCGTAGTTGATGAAGTGGGCGGCCCACATCTGGTGCTGGCCGACTCCGGCCGCGTAGATGGTGTCCGCGGGGGCGAGCTGCCCGATGCGCTGGATGACCTGCTGCGGGGAGAGGCTGCCGTCCCCGGGCTGGTCGTAGCCGAGGGGGTAGGTGTCCCGCCAGCGGTTGAGGTCCTTCCACCAGGCGGTGTAGTCGCCGCGCCGGCCCTCGCTCTGCTCGGCCTGCACTGCCTGGACGAGATCGGCGATGACCTCGCGGGCGTCCCCGACGATCGGAACGTCGGCGGTGCGGTTCTTGCCGATCTCCGCCGGGTCGATATCGGCGTGGACGATCTTGGCGTACGGGGCGAAGCTGTCCAGCTTGCCGGTGACCCGGTCGTCGAAGCGGGCGCCGAGCGCGACGATCAGATCGGCCTTCTGGAGGGAGGTGACGGCGGTGACGGAGCCGTGCATCCCGGGCATGCCGACATGCAGCGGATGGCTGTCGGGGAAGGCGCCGAGGGCCATCAGGGTGGTGGTGACGGGGGCACCGGTCAGCTCCGCCAGGACCTTCAGCTCGGCGGTGGCACGGGCCTTGATGACTCCGCCGCCGACGTACAGCACCGGCCGCTTGGCCTCGGTGATCAGCTTCGCGGCCTCGCGGATCTGCTTGGCGTGCGGCTTGGTGACGGGCCGGTAGCCGGGCAGGTCCTGGGCGGGCGGCCAGGAGAAGGTGGTCCGTGCCTGGAGGGCGTCCTTGGCGATATCGACGAGGACTGGTCCGGGGCGGCCGGTGGAGGCGATGTGGAAGGCCTCCGCGATCGTCTTCGGGATGTCCTCGGCCTTGGTGACCAGGAAGTTGTGCTTGGTGATCGGCATGGTGATACCGACGATGTCCGCCTCCTGGAAGGCGTCCGTACCGATCGCGTGGGAGGCGACCTGGCCGGTGATCGCGACCAGCGGGACGGAGTCCATATGCGCGTCGGCGATCGGGGTGACCAGATTGGTGGCGCCCGGGCCCGAGGTGGCCATGCAGACCCCGACCTTCCCGGTCGCCTGGGCGTATCCGGTGGCGGCATGGCCCGCGCCCTGCTCGTGCCGGACCAGGACGTGGCGCACCTTGGTGGAGTCCATCATCGGGTCGTAGGCCGGGAGGATGGCTCCGCCGGGGATACCGAAGACGGTGTCGGCCCCCACTTCTTCAAGAGAGCGGATGAGGGACTGCGCGCCTGTGACGTGCTCGACCGCGACGGTCGGCTGTCCGCCCGTACGGGCGCGCGGCTGGGGATGGGGGGCCCCGGTGGCCTGCTCGGTCATCGGCATTCTCTTCTCGAAGCGGAGGATTCGCTGAAGGGTGCTGCGGGGTGCTGCGGAGTACTGCTGGTGAGGCGGTGGTGCGGAGTGTCTCGGGGTACTGAGGTGTCTCGGGGTGGTGCCGGGTATCGGGGGTGTTTTGCTCGGCCTTCTGCCGCTTGGCTCCGGTTCGCCGCCCGGTGCTTGTGCAACAAAAAACCCCTCGTGCCGTGAGGCAAGCGAGGGGAGCGCGTCGGGAGGTGTCCACGGGTTCTGGTGGAGAACCCGCTCAGCCGACGCGCTGTCCAAGTACGAGAATTCGGGTGCGCATGGCACTGACCCTCTCCCCGACGCGCTGCCACTGTCAAGCCGGTGGGACGCGCGTCTCATTATGTGAGCCGTTGCGCATGCGGAACGAGCCACCTCCCGCACCCCCCGTCAGCACCGGCAGAGCGGCCCCGCCCGGCACCGGGCAGTCCTCCCTGACCAGGGCACGGCGCAGCCGGTACTCGTCCAGAGCGCCGGAGAAAGCCGCGCCCTGGCCATGGGTGCAGCCCATCGCCCGCAGGGCGAGCACCTGCTCCGGCAGGTCCACCCCCTCGGCGACGGACTCCATCCCGAGATCGCCGGCGATTCTCAGCAACCCGCCGGTGATCTTGTGCAGCCGGGAGGACTCCACGATCCCGTCGACCAGGCCGCGGTCCAGTTTGAGGATGTCCACCGGGAGCCGGCGCAGGGCGTCGATCGCGCCGTGGCCGCTGCCGAAGCCGTCCAGGGCGATCCGGACGCCGATTCTGCGCAGTGCCATCAGCCGCTGCTCCAGTTCGTCGAAGGAGGACCGGGAGTCCTGGCGGAGCCGGGGGTCGGGGTCGGACAGTTCGACGATCAGCGCCCGGGACGGCAGACCGTGCCGGGCCAGCATCCGCTCGATACCGCCGGGAGGCAGGGAGCGGTCCAGGAGGCGGCGGCTGGAGACCCGGACCGTCACCGGGGTGTGGTGGCCGAGTCTGCCCCGCTCCGCGGCTTGGGCGACGGACTCCTCCAGCAGCCAGCGGCCCAGCTCGTCGGCGCGGTCGGCGTCGCCGGAGACCCGCAGGAATTCGCCGGGGGTGAAGAGGATGCCGTGGGCCGAGCGCCAGCGGGCCTGGGCGGCGACCGATTCGATCCGGCCACTGGCCAGGCTCACCACGGGCTGGTGGAGCAGGGCGAACTCGCCCTCGTGGAGGGCGGTCCGCAGCCGGGCGGCGAGTTCGGTGCGGCGGACGACTTCGGCCTGCATCTGGGGGGCGTACAGCTCGACCCGGTCCTTGCCGCCCGCCTTGGCCCGGTACATGGCGAGGTCGGCGTTGCGCATCAGATCGGAGGGGCCGATACCGGGTTCGGCGAAAGCCACCCCGATGGAGGCGGCGACCCGGACGTCCTGGCCGTCGATGCGGTACGGCTGGGAGAGCGTGAGGCGCAGCCGTTCGGCGATCTCCAGGACCTGGGCCTCCCGGGAGGCGGGGTCGCGGGCGCCGTCGCCCAGGATGAGGGCGGCGAACTCGTCGCCGCCGAGCCGGGCGGCGGTGTCCCCGGAGCGCACGGACTCGGCCAGCCGGTTCGCGGCGCCGATCAGCAGTTCGTCGCCCGCCTGGTGGCCGAGCCGGTCGTTGACGCCCTTGAATCCGTCGAGATCGATGAAGAGCACCGCGGTGCCCGCATCACCGGAGCGGCGGCCGCCGATGCCCCGGCGGACCCGCTCCGTGAACAGCGCCCGGTTGGGCAGATCGGTCAGCGGATCGTGCTCGGCGCTGTGCTGCAGCTGGGCCTGGAGTCTGACCCGCTCGGTGACGTCCCGGCAGTTGAAGATCAGTCCGCCTTGGTGGCGGTTGACGGTGGATTCGACATGGAGCCATTCGCCGCCGCCGGAGCGGAAGCGGCACTCGATGCGCATCGTCGGCTCGTCCGCCGGGGAGGCGGCGAGGAAGCGCCGCACCTCGTGGACGACCCGGCCGAGGTCCTGGGGGTGGAGCAGACAGGCCAGCTCGGAGCCGATCAGCTCCTCGGCGTCGCGCCCGTAGACACCGGATGCGGCGGGGCTGACGTACCGCAGCACCCCGGAGGGCGCGGCAATCATGATGACGTCGCTGGACCCCTGGACGAGGGAGCGGAAGTGGTTCTCCTTCTGGGCCAGCTCGGTCGTGAGGGAGACATTGTCGACGAGCATGATCCCCTGCCGTACCACCAGGGCGAGGACGACCGTGCAGGCGGTGATGACCACGACCCGGTCGACCCGGCGCTCCTCGACGACGTGGTAGAGGATCCCCAGCGTGCACACGGCGGCGGCCAGATAAGGCGTCAGCGCGGACAGGGAGCCCGCGACCGGCCGGGTCGACTGGAGCGGGCCGCGCGGCGGGCGCGGCGGCTCCGCCGGTCTGCGCACGCCCCAGGGCGCGTAGGCGAGCAGCAGCGAACCGGCGAACCATCCGGCGTCCAGCAGCTGGCCCGAGCGGTAGGTCTCCCGGAGCAGCGGTGAGGTGAACAGCGCGTCGGAGACGACGGTCAGGGCGAAGGCGGCGACGGCGGTGTTGACCGCGGAGCGGTTTCCGCCGGAGCGCCGGAAGTGCAGGGCCAGGACCATGCTGACGAGGACGATGTCCAGCATCGGATAGGCGAGCGCGAGCGCGGCGGGTGCCACGCTCTGCCCCTGGACATGTGCCGTGTGGGCGAGGGCCAGGCTCCAGGAGATGGTGAGCAGGGAGCCGCCGATGAGCCAGGCGTCGAGGGCGAGACAGAACCAGCCGGCCCGGGTGACCGGCCGTTTGGCCAGGACGAGCAGGCCGACGATCGCGGGCGGCGCGAAGCAGAGGAAGAACACATCGGCGGCGGACGGGCTGGGCACCGGCCGGTCCAGGACCACCTCGTACCAGCCCCAGACGGCGTTTCCGATCGCGGCCATGAGGGAGGAGAGCGCGAAGAGCAGCCAGGCCGGGCGGAGCCGGGACGGCAGCCGGCGGGCGTAGCAGAAGCAGGAGACCGCGGCGACCAGCGCCGCGGCGCTGAGCCCGAAGTCGCCCATGAACAGGGCCAGTTCCCGGGAGCCCCAGCCGAGGACCGCGCCGACCGCGTATCCCGCGCAGACGACGGCGAGGAGGAGGGGGGCGGCGACACCGCCCGCGGCGGGGCCCGTCCGGGGGGCCGCCACCGCCTCCCCGGCGGTCACCGGCCCGCTCCCGGGACCGGCACCGGCACCACGGCCGGAAGCGGAAGCGGACCCGCAACCGGAAGCGGGGTCCGGGTCGGTTCGCTTGCCGAAGGCCGTCGTCGGCGCCCTCGCCGTGCTGGATCCGTGGTCTGTCGCCATTGGCCGTACATCGCCCGTCGCCCCCCTCGAAATCCGTTCGGCAGTCGGGCCGTCACGCTGCACCACCCCATGCGGGTGCGGCCCCCAAGTCGGGACTTTACACCAGGATCGTCACTCAGGGACATAGTGCCTCTACTCTCAGTGACCGCATATGGGGATGAGGACGCGCGGGGCGATCGGATGACTTCGCAGTGTTTCCGGCTGTGACGTCAAGTACGGCGGGGGCGGGCCGGATGGGGGTGGCGGGTTCTCATCGGCCGCCGCTGTCCCCGGCCGGGGGCCGGGGACGGCGGCGGGGCGCCGGTGCGGAGAATTCGGAGATTCTGAGCGAGCTGGGAGGGCTTCGGAGAATTTGGAGGGTTACGGGGAGTTTCAGAGGGTGAGGACGACGTTGTCGAGGGGTTCTCCGGCCGCGAACCGGGTCAGTTGGGCGGCCAGCAGCCTCTTGGCCCGTGGCAGGAACGCCGAGGTGGAGCCCCCGACATGCGGGCTGATCAGCACTCCCGGCGCCTGCCACAGCGGATGGCCCGGCGGCAGCGGCTCGGGGTCGGTGACGTCGAGTGCGGCGGTGAGCCGTCCGCTCCGCACTTCGGCCAGCAGGGCGTCGGTGTCGACCACCCGGCCGCGGGCGACGTTCACGAGCAGGGCGCCGTCCTTCATCCCGGCCAGGAAGGCGGCGTCCACCAGGCCCTTGGTCCGCTCGTTCAGCGGGGTCGAGAGGATCACCACATCGACGTGGGGCAGCAGGGCGGCCGCATCGGTGAACGGGCGCACCGGACCGCGCGCGGAGGTGCGGGCCGAGCGCGCAATGCGCAGGATCCGCGCGCATTCGAAGGGCGCGAGCCGGTCTTCGATCGCGGCGCCGATGGACCCGTATCCGATGATCATCACCGTGCGATCGGCGAGTGCCGGGTAGAAACCCGCCCGCCATTCATGGGCGTCCTGGCCCCGGACGAAGCCGGGGATATCCCGCAGGGACGCCAGGGTCAGGGCGAGCGCCAGCTCCGCCGTGGACGCCTCGTGCACCCCTCGGGCGTTGCAGAGGCGTACACCGGAAGGAAGGCTTCCGAGCCCCGGCTCGACATGGTCGGTCCCTGCGGAGAGTGTCTGGACCACCTGGACGGACGACATCTCGGGCATCGGGCGGACCGCGGCCTCCGTCCCGCTCAGATAGGGGACCGTGTAGAAGACGCAGTCGGCCGGGTCCGCCGGATAGTCCGGTGCACCGTCCCAGTGGCGGTAGACGAGGCCGGAGGACCCGGCGGGCGGCAGGCCGTCGATCTCGTCGGCAGGTATGGGCAGCCACACATCAGCAGTCATGGTCACGAGGTTAGGACGGGTCCGGCGGATCACGTCGGACCGCCCGCGGTCCGGACCGCGTGCCCGCCGCGGCCGGCCGCGGCGGCAGACCGGTCCGGTGCCCGGTGGTCTCCCGATGGTCATCCGGTGGTGTCCCGGTGGCCCTCCGGAGCGGTACGGGGCGCGCTGCCGGGGCCGGGATCCGGCCGCCGGGAGGCCGGTCCGGGACGGCGGGCGGTGAACCGGCAGGGGAGTTGGTTAGTTTGGTGGGCGTCCGGCGGCGGACGAGGGGAAGCGGAGGGCACGGGCGGGTGGAGCGCAGGACGATCGGCGCGGCGGCGTTGCGGGTGGGTGCGGTGGGGCTGGGGTGTATGCCGATGAGCTGGGCGTACACCGCTTCGCAGCGGCGTGGGGACCAGTCCGTACGGACGGTTCACACGGCACTGGACGCGGGGTCCACCCTGCTGGACACGGCCGATATGTACGGCCCGTTCACCAATGAGCTGTTGATCGGCCGGGCTCTGAGGGAGCGCCGGGCGGACGCTTTCGTATCGACCAAGGTCGGGCTGCTGGTCGGCGACGGGCACGTGGTGGCCAACGGGCGTCCCGGATATGTCCGCAGGGCCTGTGACGCGTCGCTGCGGCGGCTCCAGACCGATGTGATCGACCTCTACCAGCTGCACCGGCCCGATCCGGAGGTGCCGGTCGACGAGACCTGGGGCGCGATGGCGGAGCTGGTGACCGCCGGGAAGGTGCGGGCGCTCGGGTTGTGCGCGGCGGATGCACGGGCGGCGTACGGGTTCCGGCGCGGTGCGGTGCCCGGTGACCCGTACGAGGGCACGATCCGGCTGCTGGAACGGCTCCAGCAGGTGTTCCCGGTCGGCGCGGTCCAGGCGGAGCTGTCGGTCTGGTCGCCGGAGGCGCTGGTCAAACTGCTGCCGTGGTGCGAGACGCGCGGGGTCGGATTTCTGGCCGCGCGGCCGCTGGGCAGCGGCTTTCTGACGGGCACGCTCACTCCTGGCGGCGGCTTCGAGCCGGACGATCCGCGGGCCCGCCACCCGCGCTTCACGGCGGAGATGATGGCGGCCAACCAGCCGCTGGTGGCCGGGCTGCGGCGGATAGCCGGACGGCACGGGCCGGGGGTGACCCCGGCGCAGGTGGCACTGGCGTGGGTGCTGGCGCGGGGGCGGCACGTGGTGCCCGTACCGGGGGCGAAGCGGGAGCGGTGGGCGCTGGAGAACGCCGGTGCGGTGGGGGTACGGCTCACGGAACGCGACGAGGCGGAGATCCGGGGGCTGCCGGCGGCCCTGGGGTCCTGGGACTGACCCTCCCGGGCCGGTGGGGTGAGGGGGCGGCGGGCCCGGACCCGGGCGACCGGGGGTAGTCGGGGCCGGTCGGGGGCTGTGAGGAAAAAGGGGGAGGCGATCGGGAACCCCGGAGGCGCGGGCGGTGTAGGAAAGGTAGTCACCCGCTCCGCTGGAGCCCGTCGAAGGGATTGGAATCGTGCGACGTGCTGGTGTGAGGACCGCGCTGGCCGCGGCCGTGCTGCTGGCGGGCACCGCCTGCTCCTCATCGGGCGGCATTCCGGCGGACGGTCTGAAGGGACGCGCGACCGGATCCCCGGACGCCTCGTCACCGGGTGCGGCCGCGAGCGCCTCTCCGTCCGGCCCCCCGGCCAAGGGGTCGGCGACCGTGGTCGCGACGGTCGCGACGGGGCTGAAGTCGCCGTGGGGCGCGGTCGCTCTGCCGGACGGCGATCTGCTGGTCGCCTCGCGCGACCAAGGGACGATCGGCCGGGTCGACGCGGAGACGGGGAAGGTGACCGAGATCGGTTCGGTGCCCGGTGTCGCGGCCAGCGGCGAGGGCGGACTGCTCGGTCTGGCGCTCTCGCCCTCCTTCGCCGCGGACCGCCGCGTCTACGCCTACTTCACCACCGAGTCCGACAATCGGATCGCCCGTCTCCGGTACGACGAGCGCAGACCTGCGGGCCAGCAGCTCGACGCCCCCGACACCATCCTGCGGGACATCCCCAAGGGCGTCGTGCACAACGGCGGACGGATCGCCTTCGGCCCCGACAAGATGCTGTACGCGGGCACGGGCGAGATCGGGGAGACGGGTCTCGCGCAGGACCCGGAGTCCCTGGGCGGCAAGATTCTCCGGATGACTCCCGACGGGCGGCCCGCCCCGGGCAATCCGACTCCCGGATCGCTGGTCTATTCGCTGGGCCACCGCAATGTGCAGGGCCTGGCCTGGGACGACGACAAACGGCTCTGGGCCTCCGAGTTCGGGCAGAAGACCTGGGACGAGCTGAATCTGATCCGGCCCGGGAAGAACTACGGCTGGCCGAAGGCCGAAGGCAAGTCCGGTGACCCGGCGTTCGTCGACCCGGTCGCCCAGTGGAAGACGGACGAGGCGTCTCCGAGCGGGCTCGCCTACGCCCGGGGTTCGCTCTGGATGGCCGGGCTCCGGGGTGAGCGGCTCTGGCGCATCCCTCTCGCCGGAGCGGAACCCTCCGCCGATCCCCAGGCGTTCTTCGAAGAGAAGTACGGCCGGCTGCGCACCGTTCTGGCGACGGACGGTGGCCGGCTGATGCTGATCACCAGTGAGACGGACGGCCGGGGTTCACCGGAGTCGGGGGACGATCGCGTGCTGAGACTGGAGGTGCGCTGACAGCGGTCGGTACGGGCATCGAGCGTGACCCGTGCAGCGGTATCCGCCGGCCCGGCGGAACAGGCACGGACGGGCAGGGGAGCCCGGCAGCCCGGGCCCGGACCGCCAGGGCCCGGACCGCCAGGGCCCGCCGCCGTCCCACTGAGGCGGCCGCTGAGAGGCGTCCGTGCCGCGCAGGCCGGGCCGCGCAGGCCGGGCCGCGCAGGCCGGGCCGCGCAGGCCGGGCCCCGGGCGACGCCGCGGTCCGGGGCCGGACCGGCGTCCTCCGGGACCGCCTCCGGAGACGGGGGCACGCCACCGGTACCGGGCCCAAGTCAGGCTCAGGGTCAGGGTCAGGGTCAGGTCACCGGTACCGGGTCCGAGTCAGGGTCAGGGTCAGGGTCAGGGTCAGGGTCAGGGTCAGGCCACCGGTACCGGCTCCGGCTCGGGCTCCGGCGGGAAGAGGCGGAGCCGGTGGGCCACCGCCGCCGCTTCGCCGCGGCCCGATACACCCAGCTTCCCCAGGATGTTGGAGACATGGACACTTGCCGTCTTCGGGGAGATGTACAGCTCCTCGGCGATCTGACGGTTGCTGCGGCCCGCGGCGACCAGCCGGAGGACGTCCTCCTCGCGGGGTGTGAGGCCCAGCAGCGGCCCGGGAGCGGGAGCACCGCCCGGCGGTCCGGCGGGCTGCTCCGGGGAGAGGCCGATCCGGGCGCGCTGGGCGAGCAGGGCGATATCCTCGGTGAGCGGGCGCGCGCCGAGTTCGGCGGCCGTGCGGGCGGCGGCCCGCAGCAGCTGCCCGGCCCGGTCGCGGTCCGCGGGCAGCAGGGCCTCGGCCCAGCGGTGGCGGACCATCGCCAGTCCGTAGGGGAAGCCGGCCTCCTCGAAGGCCGTGGCCGCCTCCTCCCAGTCGCCGGGGGTGTCCTCGCCCCGGGCGCGGCGCACCTCGGCGCGGACCCAGCGGTCATGGCCCGTCCAGAGGGGGACGGTGGCGGCGAGTCCCCGGGCCAGTGAGCCGATCCGGCCGAGGCTCTCCTCCCGGCCCTCGTCGGCGGCGGGCAGCCCGCGCGCATCGGCCTCCGCCGTGGCCGCGGCCCGCAGCAGCGGCCAGGCGTAGCGGTAGGACCCGGCCGGAAACCCCTCCCCGGGGATGTCCGGGAACGCGGCTCGGGCGTCCGCGATCCGGACCTCCGCCGCGGCGACTCCGATCTCGACCAGGCCGAGGGCGAGCGCGCTCTGCGGGGTCGGGCCTTCGGTGCCGAAATGGTCCCGGGCCTCCCTGATCAGGGAGCGCGCGGCGGCGAGGTCGCCCCGGCCGAGCCCCAGCAGGGCGAGGACGAAGGCGGCCCAGCCGCGGGGCTTGGGCCCCTTGCCGACCTCCAGGGCCTGTTCGGCCGCGGCTCGCCCCTCGTCCCAGCGGCCCAGCGTGTAGTAGGACTCGGCGAGATTGCCCAGTACCCACGCCTCGGAACTCAGCAGCCCGTGGCGGGAGGCAATCTTCAGCCCCTCCTCCAGCAGGGCGACGGCGTCCGCGGAGCGCCCGACGCTCTCCAGGACGTACGGCAGGTTCACATGGCTGGAGGCGATCAGCCTGGGAATACCGCGTTCCAGGGCGCGGTCCTTGACCGCGTACATCTCGGCGAGGCCCTCCTCGATATGCCCGGCGTCGGTGAGGAATCCACCGAGGGAGAGCCGGGCCGACAGCTCGGTCTCCTCGTCACCGACCATCCGGGCGTACTCCACGGCCCGTTCGGCGGTGGCGAGACCGTCGTGTCCCGGCGCATGGACCCGGCACCAGTGCGCGACCTCCGCGAGTACCTGGGCGTGCACCGCCGACGGCGGCAGCCCGCGCACCAGCTCCTGGGCCTCGTCCAGCTCCGCCCAGCCGTTGCCCCGGCCGACCGCCGAGACCAGGCTCGACCGCTGGACGCAGAACCAGGCGGCCCGCAGCGGATCGCCCTCGTCGAGCGCCAGCCGCTGCCCCCGCCGGGCGGTCTTCAGCGCCCGCTCGCGGTCCCGGCCGAGCTTCCCCGCGACGGTGGCCTCCGCCATCAGGTCCAGGAAGCGCAGGGGCGTGGTCTCGGGGTCGCAGCCGCACGGCGGATACGCCTCCGCGTAGTCGACGGGCCGCAGTTCGGCCCGGATGGCGGCCGGTACGGAGTCCCACAGCTCCATCGCCCGCTCCAGCAGCCACGACTGCTCCGAGTAGGCGTGACGGCGGCGGGCCTCGACGGCCGCGCCGAGCACGGCGGGCAGTGCCTTCGCCGCATCGTGCGCGTGGTACCAGTAACCGGCGAGCCGCATGGCCCGCTCCTCGTCCGCGACCAGCGCCGGATCGGCCTCCAGGGCCAGCGCATAGGCCCGGTTGAGCCGGGAACGCTCCGGCGGCAGCAGATCGTCGCTGACGGCCTCCCGTGCCAGGGAGTGCCGGAAGCGGTATCCGGTGCCGTCGGCCGTGGGCTGGAGGATACGGGCCTCGACACCGGCCCGCAGCGCCTCGATCAGATCGTCCTCGGGGAGTCCCGCGACGGCGAGCAGCAGTCCGTACTCCACGGTGGAGCCGCCTTCGGCGAGGATCCGCACCACCCGCTGGGCCCGTTCGGGCAGCGCCTCGACCCGGACCAGCAGAATGTCGCGGAGGGAGTCGGGCAGTCCGCAGGGGCTGCCCTGGGCGAAACTGCGGGCCAGCTCCTCGACGAAGAAGGCGTTGCCGTCCGAGCGTTCGAAGATGCTGTCCACCATCTTGGGCTCGGGCTCGGCGGCGAGTATCCCGGTGAGCTGGCGCCGTACCTCCGCCCGGTTGAACCGGGTGAGTTCGATGCGCTGCACGGTCCGGGTCCGCTCCAGCTCCGCGAGGAACGGCCGCAGGGGGTGGCGGCGGTGGATGTCGTCGGAGCGGTACGTCACCAGGAAGAGGATCCTGCCCCGGCGCAGCGCGCGGGTGAGATAGGTGATCAGATGGCGGGTGGACGCGTCCGCCCAGTGCAAGTCCTCCAGGACGAGGACGACCGTGCGCTCCGCGGAGATCCGTTCCAGCAGCCGGGTCGTCAGCTCGAAGAGCCGGGCCAGCTCCTCGTCGCCGTGGCGGCCGCCCTCGGTGCGCGGGGCCTCGCCGAGTTCGGGCAGCAGCCGGGCCAGTTCCTGTTCATGGCCGGCGGCCGCGGCGGCCATCTCCTCGGGCATCAGCCTGCGCAGGGAGCGCAGCGCGGCGGAGAAGGGGGCGAACGGCAGTCCGTCGGCGCCGATCTCGATACAGCCGCCGACGGCGACGGCCGCTCCCCTGCGGCAGGACTCCTCCCACAGCTCCTCGACGAGCCGGGTCTTGCCGACGCCCGCCTCACCGCCGACGAGCAGGGCCTGGGGATCTCCGCCGGGCGGCCCTCCGCCCTCCCCGGCGGCACGGCTCAGCGCGCCGGTGAGCAGCGAGAACTCACCGGCGCGTCCTACGAACACCGGACTGACGTACCTGGTCTCCACGCCGCCGAGCATCGCACATTCGTCCGATACGGAGTCACCCCCGGTGGGCTGCCCTGTGGACGGCCTTCCGGGGGTGGCGTTGCGCCCGGTCACCGGACGGCCGCTCAGGCGGCGACGGTGAATCGGACGGCCCCTGTCACCCGGCCCTCCTCGTCCTTGGCGGCCTGTCTGGCCGCGCGGCGGGCGCGGCGGGCGAGCCGGTGCTCGTTCGCCCGGCGGATCAGCTCCTCGCGGCGCAGTGCCGATGCCTGGAGGGCGGGGTGGGTGTGGAAGAGGTGATCGGACACGGGGTGCTCCCTCGGCGGGTGGCGGTTCCGGCGGTTTTCCGCCGTGCCACTACTCTCCGGTCCCAGCCGGTGCCGCCGCATGGGGCGACTGCGGTATCCCCGGGCGCCGTACGCCTTAGAAGGGCCCTTGCCGCCCCGGGCCGAGGGGGTCCCGGGCCTAAGCACCCCCTCAGAAGCACCCCTCAGCGCTCCTCAGCTCTCCTCGGGCCCTCTCGGGTTTTCTCGGGTCTTCTCGGGTCTTCTCAGCCGGCGGCCGGGGACCCGGTGGCGGCCGCCCGGGCGGAGGGTGCCGGGCGGAGAAAGGGCGTGGTGGTGGCCAGCGCCCGGAAGCCCAGGCGTTGCAGGATCGGGCGGCTCCGGGGGCTCGCGTCGACCTGGAGCCAGCGGTAGCCCCGGGCCGCGGCGGTCCCGGCGCGGTGGGCGACGACGGCGCGGTAGATGCCCCGGCCGCGCCAGTCGGGGTGGGTGCCGCCGCCCCACAGGCTCGCGAACCCGGTGCCGGGGTGGAGTTCCATCCGGGCCGCACAGACGGGTACGTCCCCGGCGAGCACCAGCGTCAGCACCGCGGTGTCCCGGCCCAGTTGCCCCAGGAGCTGCTCGCGCATCCCGTGGGGGGACCCGCCGAAGGCGGCCCGGTGGACCCGGTCCATCAGCTCCACGCCCTCGGGGTCGGTGACCTCGACGAGACGTACGCCGTCGGGGAGGACGGCCGCCCGGGGCAGCCCCGCGACGGAGGCGACCATGAGGGTCTCCTCGTCCTCCGGGGCGAAGCCCGCGGCGAGCAGCCGGCCGGCGAGGTCGGCGGGCCGGTCGTGGGAGTAGAGCTTCCACTCGGCTGCCACCCCGAGGGCCTCGAAGTGGGCGGCCTGGGCGGCGATCGCCGCGTCGGCGGTGGTCTCGTCGAGCGCCGACCAGAGGATGCCGTTCCAGTCGGGTCCGGTCCTCCGTACGACGCCCCCGACGCGTTCGATCCGGCAGCCCGGGGTGTCGTCGACGGCGTCCCGGCGCATCCGGCGGTCGAAGAGGTCGAGGAGGGCGGCCGGATCGAGGTCCCGGTCGGCGCCGGTGCCCCCGCCAGGACCCGCATCCGTATCCGTACCCGCATCCGTGTCCGTACCCGCATCCGTGTCCGTACCCGTATCCGTACCGGTGCCGGGGTCCGTACGGCCGTCCCCCCGCGGGTGGCGGGTGCGGTCGGCGGGACGTGCCGCCTCCGCCGCCGCGACGCCGCCGCGATCGGTGCGATGGGCAGGATCGGTGCGATCGGTGCGATCGGTGCGGCCTGGGGGGTCGGTGGGGTCGGTACGCGTCATCCGCCCATTGCAGCACCGGACCGGCCGCCCCTCCACCGGGTTTACCGGGACGGACCCGCTCAGCCCTCCGTCGTCGCCTTCCCGGCGCGCAGTTCGCGCCACTCCGGAGCGAGCACCGACCACACCTCCATGTCGTACCGCTCGCCGCGGTGGACGAAGGATTCGCGGAGCACGCCGTCCCGCTGCATCCCCAGCCGCCGGGCGACGTTCACACTGGCCGTGTTCACGGACGCGGCGACCCATTCGACGCGGTGCATACCGCGCACGTCGACGGCCCAGTCGAAGAGGATCCGCGCGGCCTGGGTCACCAGCCCGCGCCCGACCGCCGCGGGCTCCAGCCAGCAGCCGGCCTCGCAGGCGCCCGTACCGGTGTCGAGGGAGACGAAGAGCACCCCGCCGACGAGGGTCCCGTCCAGCCAGATGCCGAAGATCCGGCCGCCGTCGGCCGCCTGCCGGTCCGCGTACCGCTGGAGCAGCGTCCGGGCGCCCGCCAGGTCCTTGGCGGCGTCGGCGAAGCCGATGTACCGGCCGATGTAGTCCCGCCCCCGGTCGACATGGGCGAGAAACTCCTCGGCCTGCCACGGCTCCAGGGGCCGCAGTTCGGCCGTCTCGCCGTCCCGGGGCTCAAGGGGTATCGCAAACATGGTCATCCATTCCCTCGTGATACGTCGTGCGGGGCGCCCGTATGCGCGCCGTGAACCGGGCGCGCGGCCTGCCGCCCCGCTCCGGCCTGCGCATCCGACTGCCCGGGGATCTTCGCACGGTGGCCGGGATCGTGCCCCTCGATAGTGATGCGGGGCAGCACCCGGGCCAGCCACCCCGGCAGCCACCAGTTGGCGCCGCCCAGCAGGTGCATCAGCGCGGGCACCAGCAGGGTCCGCAGGACGAAGGCGTCCAGTGCGACCGCGACGGCGAGCGCGATGCCGAACATGGCGATCACCCGTTCGCCGCTGAGGACGAAGGCGAGGAAGACCGAGATCATGATCACCGCGGCGGAGTTGATGACCCGGCCGGTCTCGGCGAGTCCGACCCGTACCGCCCGCCGGTTGTCGCCGGTCTCCAGCCACTCCTCGTACATCCGGCTGACCAGGAAGACCTGGTAGTCCATGGAGAGGCCGAAGAGCACCGAAACCATGATCACGGGCAGGAAGGGTTCGATGGGTCCGGCCCGGCCGAGCCCCAGCAGTTCGCTGCCCCAGCCCCACTGGAAGACGGCCACGACCACGCCGAAGGACGAGGCGACGGCCGCCACGTTCATCGCGGCGGCCTTCAGCGGGATCCCGACGGACCGGAAGGCGAGAAGCAGCAGCAGACAGCCGAAGGTGACGACCGCACCCACGAAGAGCGGCAGTTTGCCGACGATGACCTCGGCGAAGTCGTCGTATCCGGCGGTCACCCCGCCGACCAGGACGGACAGGGACGTTCCTGCGGTCGCCCGGGGCAGCAGATCCGTGCGGAGCCGGTCGACCAGTTCGCTGGTGGCCTTCGACTGCGGGGCCGAGTCCGGGACGACGGTGAGGACCGCCGTACCGCCGTTTCCGCTGTACGCGACCGGGCCCGCCGACGCCACCCCCCGCGCGCCCCGCAGCGCCTCCGGCAGCCGGTCCATGGCCGCCCGGTCGGCGCCGCCGTCGATCCGGGCGACCAGTGTCAGGGGGCCGTTGACGCCGGGGCCGAAGCCGCCGCCCTCGCCCTGTCCCGGGCCGCCGTGGGCCAGCAGGTCATAGGCCTGGCGGGTGGTCGAGGACGCCGGGTTGTTGCCCTGGTCGGAGGTGCCGAGATGGAGGGAGAAAGCGGGCAGGGCCAGTACCGCCATCACCACCAGCGCCACGGCCCCCAGCAGCTTGGGGCGGCGCTCCACGAAGACCGCCCAGCGGGCCGCGAAGCCGGTGGGCAGCTCCGGACGGGGACCGTGCTCGGCGAGCTGCCGCCGTTCGCGTCCGCTCAGGGCCCGGGGTCCGATGTACGACAGCAGGGCGGGCAGCAGGGTCACGGAGGCGGCCACGGTCAGGACGACGGTCAGCGCGGCGGCTATCGCGACGCCGTTGAGGAAGCCCAGCCTGAGTATCAGCATGCCGAGCAGGGCGATGCAGACGGTCGCCCCGGCGAAGACGACGGCCCGGCCGGTGGTGGCGACGGCGTTCCGCGCCGCCTCGGCGACGGGCAGCCCGGACCGCAGTCCCCTGCGGTGGCGGGTGACGATGAAGAGCGCGTAGTCGATGCCGACGCCGAGGCCGATGAGCATGCCCAGCATGGGGGCGAAGTCCGCCACTGTCATGACATGGCCGAGCAGGACGGTGCCTGCGTACGCCGTGCCCACGGACACCAGCGCGGTGGCTATGGGCAGCAGGCTGGCGGCGAGGGAGCCGAAGGCGAGGAAGAGCACCACCGCGGCGACGGCGACTCCGACGGCCTCCGCCAGATGCCCGGGGGACGATTCGGTGAGCCCGGCGGCGGGGCCGCCGGCCTCGACCAGGAGGCCGTCTCCCGACGCGGCTTCGGCGGCCTTCAGCACCTGGGTGATCTGGGAGCGGGGCAGATCGCCCGCGGGCCGGTCGAAGACGATCCCGGCGTAGGCCGTACGGCCGTCGGGGCTGATCCGGTCCGCTCCTTCGGCGGCGTACGGGCTGTTGACGGCGGCCACGCCGTCGAGACCGGAGATCTCGTCGAGCAGACCGGACATCCGCTCCCGGACGGCGGGGGCGCGGACACTGCCGCTTTCGCTGTGCCAGACGACGGTGTCGCCCTCGCCGGTCGAGCCGGGGAAGCCCTCCTCGACGAGCGCGGCGGCCCGGCTCGATTCGGTGCCGGGGACGTCGTAATCGGTGGAGTACGCGGTTCCGGCGACGGCGGCGGCCGCGGCGACGCCCGCGAAGGCGGTGAGCCAGAGGAGGACGGCGGCGAGACGGTGCGTGATGCACCACCGGGCGATGGCTGCCAACGGACGTGCTCCCTGGTGGTTCGTGGATCTTTGGCCGGGAGTGGGAACAGCCCGCAAAGAACGCGAAGAAGCTCACAGAAGTCCGGGCGGGGCAACGGCCCTGCCCTTGAGGGCACTCTGCCAGCCAATCGTGATCGTTTGCCCCTTTGGGGTACTTTTCGTGGGCTTCCTCACAGCACCGGCCGTCCCTGACCGCGTCCTGACCGCTCCCGGGCCCCTCCCGGGCTCTTCCTCGGCCCCTCCGCAGTGGCTGTCGAGGCCTCTCCTCGGCGCTCTTCCGGCAGGCTGCGGGGAGGTTCCCTTCCCCGGGGTACGGCGCCGGTGCCCACCCGCCCCCGCGGCGGCGACGGTGAACGGCGGGGCACGCGGTGCCCGTTGAACCGGGGCGCGGCGGCACCGCTGTCGGCGGCGGCTGGCACGATGGGTGCTATGGAGACCACGGGGGGCCACCAGCTGATCCGGGACCCGGGCACGGCCGCCGCGTTCGCCCGTGCGCTGCACGAGACGCCGGGGGAGTTCATCGGCCGCGATCCGGTGCCGGTGCTCTCCTTCGAGCCGGGTGCGTCGCTCCGGGACCGCCGGGAGGCCTTCGGCGCGGTGTACGGGGCGATTGTGGCGCGTACCGGTGAGCCGACGCTCCACGGGGGTTCGGCGCGCGGGCCCGACATCCGCTGGCGCGACCCCCGGCGGACGGTGCTGCTGAGCGGTGCGGGGACCTGGGCCCTGCTGTCCGTCCACGACACCGACGTGCTGGAAGCGGCCGAGCGGCGCTCGTTCGACTGGGGTGGCGCCTGGTCCCCGGCCGAACCGCACGGCGTCGGACTGCTGCCGTATCTGTGGCGCCTCGACCGCAACGGTCCGGGCGAGCCCCCGGCCGACTATCCGGCCGGGCGGCCGGTCGCCGGGCTCGACCACTTCGCGAGCGCCCTGGAACTGCTGCTCGCCGCCTGGGTGGAGCAGCTCCCGGTGCAGGTGGGCGACGACTGGGCCGCGTTCACCCTGACCAGTTCGGCGGACCGGGGCCGCCGGTTCCATCTCTCGTACGCCCGCGGGGACGGCCTGCTCGTCTCCGTCGACGACCGGGACGGCGGGGACTCCCCGGAGCGCGGCGACGTGATGCGCTCCCGCGGCTGGCACTCCCACGACCGCGGCTGGTGGCAGGCGGAGTTCCCCGATCCGGACCGCCCCCAGACCGCCGAGGCGGCCAGAACCGTCCTCGCCGAGCTGTACGCCCGCGGCACCTCGGCCCCGTCCCAGCTCCGGGTCCGCGACGCGAGCTGCCGCGACCGCGGCACGCTCCTCCTCCCGGGCCTGGGCATCCGCACCTGACGGGCCCGCCCGGGTCCGGCCCCGCCGCACGGGGCGCGGGCACGGCCCGCTGCCTGCGGGCGGACAGCGCGCCCCGCCCGCACCGTCGCACCGCCGGTACGGCCCCGCCTCCCCGAGCCCCGGGACGACCCGCGCACCTGGGAATCGGACCGGGGCCACCACGGACCCGGACACCTGCGGCCCGGCGGACCGGACACCAGCGAATCCCGGCACGGGCGGGGCTCGGCGGGCCTGCGGGCCCGGCTCGGGCACGGCCGGGCCCGGGGGCCCCGGGCCCGGCCCCCGCGGGTCCCGGCACGGGCCGGGCCCGGCGAGCCTGCGCCCGGCAAGCCCACGGGCTCGGCACCAGCGGATCCCAGCACAGGCGCGGGCCCGCGGGCCCGGCAGGGCCGGGACCCGGGCATGGGCCCGGGGGGCCTGCGGGCTCGGACGGGCTCGGGCCCGCGGGGCCGGCACGGGCGCGGGCCTGCCGGGCCGGCACGGGCCGGCGCCGTACCCCCGCTCGCCCAGCGGCAGGCGAAAGGGCGGACCCTGAGCGGGACCGCCCTTCTCCTCCGCGGGAAAGCCGCTCCGGCGCGGCAGCGACCGTCAGCCCTCGGTCACACCGAGCCGGTCGAGGATCAGCTCCTTGACCCGGGCCGCGTCCGCCTGGCCGCGGGTGGCCTTCATGACCGCACCCACCAGGGCACCGACCGCCGCCACCTTGCCGCCGCGGATCTTCTCCGCGATCGCCGCGTTTCCGGCGATGGCGTCGTCGACGGCCTGTCCGAGCGCGCCGTCGTCGGAGACGACCTTCAGACCGCGCTTCTCGACGACCGCGTCCGGGTCGCCCTCGCCCGCGAGCACGCCCTCGATGACCTGGCGCGCCAGCTTGTCGTTGAGGTCACCGGCGGCGACCAGCGCGGCCACCCGGGCGACCTGCGCCGGGGAGATCGGCAGCTCGTCCAGGGCCCGGCCCGACTCGTTGGCGTTCCGGGCCAGCTCGCCCATCCACCACTTGCGCGCCTGGTCCGAAGGGGCGCCCGCGTCCGCCGTGGCCACGATCAGCTCGACCGCGCCCGCGTTCAGGATGGACTGCATATCGTGCTCGGAGACACCCCACTCCTCACGGAGCCGGTTGCGGCGCAGCCGCGGCAGCTCGGGCAGGGTGCCCCGCAGTTCCTCGACCCACTCCCGGGCCGGAGCGACCGGCACCAGATCGGGCTCGGGGAAGTAGCGGTAGTCCTCCGCCTCCTCCTTCACCCGGCCCGAGGTGGTGGAGCCGTCGTCCTCGTGGAAGTGCCGGGTCTCCTGGATGATCGTCCCGCCCGCTTCCAGTACGGCGGCGTGCCGCTGGATCTCGAACCGGGCGGCCCGCTCGACCGAGCGCAGCGAGTTGACGTTCTTGGTCTCCGAGCGGGTGCCGAAGACGGAGGTGCCCTTGGGCATCAGCGACAGATTGACGTCGCAGCGCATCTGGCCCATCTCCATACGCGCCTCGGAGACCCCGAGGGCGCGGATCAGCTCGCGCAGCTCCGCGACGTACGCACGGGCGACCTCGGGGGCCCGCTCGCCGGCACCGGTGATCGGCTTGGTGACGATCTCGATGAGCGGGATACCGGCCCGGTTGTAGTCGAGCAGCGAGTGGGACGCGCCGTGGATCCGGCCGGTGGCCCCGCCGACGTGCGTCGACTTGCCGGTGTCCTCCTCCATATGGGCGCGTTCGATCTCCACGCGGAAGACCTCGCCGTCCTCCAGCTGGACGTCCAGATAGCCGTTGAAGGCGATCGGCTCGTCGTACTGGGAGGTCTGGAAGTTCTTCGGCATATCCGGATAGAAGTAGTTCTTCCGGGCGAATCGGCACCATTCGGCGATCTCGCAGTTGAGTGCGAGGCCGATCTTGACGGCCGACTCGACCCCGATCGCGTTGACGACCGGGAGGGAGCCGGGCAGGCCGAGACAGGTGGGGCAGGTCTGCGTATTGGGCTCGGCGCCGAGCTGGGTCGAGCAGCCGCAGAACATCTTGGTCTTCGTACCCAGCTCGACATGGACCTCAAGGCCCATGACGGGGTCGAACGCGGCGAGGGCCGCGTCGTACGAGACCAGTTCGGTGATGGTCACAGGAGAAACTTTCCCTCTCAGCCCAGCAGGACGTCGTCGTCGCCGATGCGCTTCAGCTCGCGCACCAGCAGGGCGATGCCGGTGACGATGGCGGCGCCGGTGATCACGGCGTCCACCAGGCGCAGCGTGTCGTGCTCGTCGCGGGCGCTCCGCACCTGCTTGACGACGCCGAGCACGCCGAACGCCGTGGTGCCGATGGACAGGTACGTGCCCGCCTTCGACTTCTTGAAGCCCTTGGCCTTACTGAATGCGCTCACAGCGACGGTGCCTCCTCCAGCAGTGGGTGTCCCCACCTTTCCACGAACGCGGCCTCGACGGCGGCGCCGACCTGGTAGAGGCGCTCGTCCTTCATCGCCGGGGCGATGATCTGGAGGCCGACCGGCAGACCGTCCTCGGGGGCCAGTCCGCACGGCAGGGACATCGCGGCGTTTCCGGCCAGGTTGGTCGGAATGGTGCACAGATCCGCGAGGTACATGGCCATCGGGTCGTCGGCGCGCTCCCCGATCGGGAACGCGGTCGTCGGCGTGGTCGGCGAGACGATCACGTCGACCTGCTCGAACGCCTTCTCGAAGTCCTGGGTGATCAGGGTGCGGACCTTCTGGGCGCTGCCGTAGTACGCGTCGTAGTAGCCGGAGCTGAGCGCGTACGTACCGAGCATGATCCGGCGCTTGACCTCGTCGCCGAAGCCCGCCTCACGGGTGAGCGCGGTGACCTCCTCGGCCGACTTCGTCCCGTCGTCGCCGACGCGGAGCCCGTAGCGCATGGCGTCGAAGCGGGCCAGGTTGGAGGAGCACTCGGACGGCGCGATCAGGTAGTACGCCGAGAGGGCGAGGTCGAAGGAGGGGCAGTCCAGCTCGACGATCTCGGCGCCCAGCTCCTTGAGGAGGGCGACGGACTCGTCGAAGCGCTGGACGACCCCGGCCTGGTAGCCCTCGCCGCGGAACTGCTTGACCACGCCGACGCGCATCCCCGCGACGCTGCCGTTGCGGGCGGCCTCGACGACCGGGGGCACCGGGGCGTCGATGGAGGTGGAGTCCAGCGGGTCGTGGCCCGCGATGACCTCGTGGAGCAGGGCCGCGTCCAGCACCGTACGGGCACAGGGGCCGCCCTGGTCCAGCGAGGAGGAGAAGGCGACCATGCCGTAGCGGGAGACCCCGCCGTAGGTGGGCTTGACGCCGACCGTGCCGGTGACGGCGGCGGGCTGGCGGATGGAACCGCCGGTGTCCGTGCCGATGGCCAGCGGGGCCTGGTAGGCGGCGAGCGCGGCGCTGGAGCCGCCGCCGGAGCCGCCGGGGATCCGGGTGAGGTCCCACGGGTTGCCGGTCGGGCCGTAGGCGCTGTTCTCGGTCGACGAGCCCATGGCGAACTCGTCCATGTTCGTCTTGCCGAGGATGACGACGTCCGCTTCCTTCAGCCTGCGCGTGAGGGTGGCGTCGTACGGCGGGATCCAGCCTTCGAGGATCTTGGAACCGACGGTGGTCGGGATGCCCTCGGTGGTGAAGATGTCCTTCAGGGCCAGCGGGACGCCCGCGAGGGGGCCGAGCTTCTCCCCGGCAGCCCGCTTGGCGTCGACCGCGCGGGCCTGGGCGAGCGCACCCTCCCGGTCCACGTGCAGAAAGGCGTTGACCTTCTCGTCGACCGCGTCGATCCGGGCCAGATGGGCCTCGGTGACCTCGACGGCCGTCAGTTCGCCGGAGGCGATCTTCGCGGCGATCTCGGCCGCGGTGAGCTTGATGATGTCCGTCATGACGTTCCTAGTCCTCCCCCAGGATCTGCGGCACCTTGAAACGCTGCTGCTCCTGGGCGGGGGCGCCGGAGAGCGCCTGCGCGGGCGTGAGCGACGGACGGACCTCGTCCGCGCGCATGACGTTCGTCAGCGGCAGCGGATGGGAGGTCGGGGGTACGTCCTGGTCGGCGACCTCGGCGACACGGGCTACCGCGCCGATGATGTCGTCCAGCTGACCTGCGAAGTGGTCGAGTTCTTCGCCGGACAACTCCAGACGTGCCAGCCGGGCGAGGTGGGCGACCTCCTCGCGCGTGATGCCAGGCATGCGGAGATCCTCATCAGGGTGAGTGTGGGTGTTTGGCCCAATCCTATGGGTCGGCGCCCCATGCTCACGAAACGGTTTGACGGGCATCGCGTGAGCCGGCTGTCTCCCCGGCCGGACACCGCGGCACACCCGGGCTGCCGGGGGCCGGCCGAGCGCCCCGCCGGCCCGGTGGCGCCGGGTCCCCGGCACAGGTCCCCGGCGCGGGTCTACGGCGCAGGTCTGCGGCGCGGGTCTACGGCGCCAGGGGCTCGCCGGGGCGCCGGCCCGCGTTCGCGGCCGCCGGGGCCTCGGCGGGGGGCTGGGCGGGCGGCGGGGCCGCCGGGTCGGCGGTATCGCGCTGGCGGTGCCAGCCGCGCTCGCCTCGGGCCCGCAGCCAGGCCGTGGTCTCGTGCGGCGGCATCGCCGCGGCCACCAGCCAGCCCTGTACGGCGTCACAGCCCAGGTCCCGCAGCCGCTCCCAGGTCTCGTCGTCCTCGACGCCCTCCGCGACGACGAGCAGCCCCAGGGAGTGCGCGAGGTCGACCGTGCAGCGGACGATCTCCGCGTCCTGGGTGTCGACGGCGAGCCGGGCCACGAACGAACGGTCGATCTTCAGCTCGCTGACCGGGAGCCGGCGCAGATGGACCAGGGAGGAGTAGCCGGTGCCGAAGTCGTCCAGGGACATCCGCACCCCGTGGTCGGTGAGCCCGGCGAGGGTGTCCGCGGCCCGCTGGGGATCCTCCAGGAGCACATGCTCCGTTATCTCCAGCTGGAGCGCCCCGGGAGGCACTCCGTGGCAGGCGAGGCGCGCGGCGACGAAACCCGCGAACCCGGGGCTGTGGACGTCGCGCGGCGAGACGTTGACGGCGACGGGGACCTTCAGCCCCTGGGCCCGCCACTTGGCCACCTGCGCGAGCGCGGTGTCGAGGACGTACTCCGTGAGGTGCGGCATCAGACCGGAGGACTCGGCGATCGCGATGAACTCGTCGGGCGGGACCCGCCCCCGCTCGGGATGGACCCAGCGGACCAGCGCCTCCAGTCCGGCGACATGGCCGTCGAAGCGGACCTTGGGCTGGTAGTGGAGTTCCACTTCGCGGGCGTCCAGGGCCCGGCGCAGATCACCGAGGAGCCCCAGCCGGTCGGGCGTGTTGCTGTCCCTTTTGGACTCGTACACCTCGACGCCGGTCCGGTCCCGCTTGGCCTGGTACATCGCGACGTCGGCGCGGCGCAGCAGGCCTTCCGCGTCCCGCGCGTGGTCGGGGAAGACGGCGACCCCGGCGCTCGCCTCCAGCACGAGCGTGAGCCCGTCGAGGTCGAGCGGGGAGGACAGCTCCGCGGCGAGCTGCCGGGCGACCCGCTGGGCGCTGGTGATGGAGTCCGTCGCCGGCAGCAGCACCGCGAACTCGTCGCCGCCGAGCCGGGCCGCCTCGGCCCCGCGGGGCAGCGCGGGACGGAGCCGCTGCGCTATCTGGAGGAGCAGCCGGTCACCGGCGAGATGACCGAGGGTGTCGTTGACGGAGCGGAAGCGGTCGAGGTCGATCAGGACGAGGGCGGCCCGGGAACCGCTGCTCTCCGCGTCCTCCAGTGCGGTCCACGTCCGCTCCAGCAGCCACTGCCGGTTCGGCAGGCCGGTCAGCGGGTCCCGGAGCTGTTCCTCGGCCCGCAGCCGGGCGATCCGGAGCGCGGAGTCCAGGGCGATCAGCGGCACCGCGAACAGCGGCAGCAGCAGGGGCCGGGCGACGGCGACCACGCAGACGAGGGGGGCGATGCCCAGCAGGGCGACGGCGAGCAGACCCTGGCGGAGCAGGGCCGTCCTGGCGACGGTGGGCACCCCCGGCATCCCCTGGACCTGCGGGATCCGCGCATACCACAGCAGCAGCCGGGTGACGGCGAGATAGGCGGTGGCCGCGAGGACCACTTCCACCGCGGCCCCGATCCCCCAGTCAAGCGGTGACCAGGGGGTTTCCACGCTGGGTTGACGGCCGAGCAGGGCGAGCACGAACCCCGCGGCGCCGACGCCGAGGACATCGGCCGCGCCGTGGAGCAGACCGGGCCGCCGCCGGTTGCGCCGGACCGCGCCGACCAGCCCGACGACGGCGAGGCTGACCAGTACGGCCGGGACCCAGCCGTAGAGGAGGAGCACGGCGAGGGTGAGCGCGGCGCCGGAGCCCGTACCGCCCCACGAGCGGTCCCGGCCGAGGGCGACGAGATGGCCGACGACGATTCCGGTGAGGACCGCGAGGGACCAGCCCGCGGTGGAGCCGGGGAAGAGCGCCCGGCCGTCCCGCACGGCGGCGAAGACCCCGGCGCAGACGACGATCCCGGCACCGGCCACGGTGGCCGCGGGCAGTCCGGGCGACAGACCCGCCGGACCCCCCGACAGGGCGGCGATCCCCCGCAGCCTCGGGACCGGGGCGGCGCTCTCGGTCGGTTCCATTCCCGTCCCTCTCACAGCCGGCGGTGCCGATCGTTACGCGATGGTTCCGGTGATTCCCGTGGAACCCGTTCTCATGCCACGACGACTGAAATCCCATCACTCGGCCGTGCACGACAGGCGCACCTCTCAACAGTAGGGCGCGGCGGGCACCGACGAGCGGCGCTCTCCTGCTCTTGCCCGAATGCGACCGGGTCACCCTTATCCATCTGCTATGCGCTGAACGGGTGACTGTTACCGGTCGTTCCTGCCGTGTGCGGAACGTCTTGTTCTCACCGGGTGCGCCCGGTGCGTCCGGGGGTGAGCGCCCGGCGCGCGCCCCCGGCCCGCGCCCCGTATCACGCCTCTTGCGGCACGGCAGCCTCACGAGCCTCATCGGGCCCCTGCTCCAGGAGGACGACGAAGCCGCCCTCGTCCAGAACAGGGACCTTGAGCTGCATCGCCTTGTCGTACTTGGAGCCGGGGTTCTCCCCGACCACCACGAACGCCGTCTTCTTGGAAACGGATCCGGTCACTTTCGCGCCGAGTCTCTGGAGGGCTTCTTTCGCGCCATCCCTGGTGTAGTTCTCCAGGGTTCCGGTGACGACGACGGTCAGGCCTTCGAGGGGCCGCGGGCCCTGCTCCTCGTCGGCGCCCTCCTCCTCCATCCGCACCCCGGCCGCCCGCCACTTGCGGAGGATCTCCTGGTGCCACTCCTCCGCGAACCACTGCTTGAGGGAGGCCGCGATGATCGCCCCGACGCCCTCGGTGGCGGCCAGCTCCTCCTCACCGGCCTGCTCGATACGGTCGATCGACCGGAACTCCCGGGCGAGCGCCTCCGCCGCGACCGGGCCGACATGGCGGATCGACAGTCCGGTGAGGATCCGGGCGAGCGGCCGCTGCTTGGCCGCCTCGATGCTCTCCAGCAGCGCCAGGGTGTTCTTCTTGGCCTCGCCCTGCTGGTTGGCGAAGACGGTGGCGGTCTTCTCCTCCCCCGTCTTCGGGTCCCGCTTGGGGAGACCGCTGTCCTGGTCGAGGACGTACGCCACGATCGGCAGCAGCTGCTCGACCCCGAGGCCGAACAGATCGCCCTCGTCCTTCAGCGGCGGCTCGGCCGGTTCCAGGGGTCTGGTGAGGGCAGCGGCCGTCACATAGCCGAAGTGGTCGATGTCGAGGGCCTTGCGGCCCGCGAGGTAGAACAGCCGCTCCCGCAGCTGGGCCGGGCAGGAACGGGCGTTGGGACAGCGCAGATCGACATCGCCCTCCTTCATGGGGCGCAGCGCCGTACCGCACTCGGGGCATTCGGCGGGCATCACGAACTCCCGCTCCGAGCCGTCCCGGAGGTCGGCGACCGGGCCGAGGATCTCCGGGATGACGTCACCGGCCTTGCGCAGCACGACCGTATCGCCGATGAGGACGCCCTTGGCCCGCACCACGTCCTGGTTGTGGAGGGTGGCGAACTCGACCTCGGACCCGGCCACCTTCACCGGTTCGACCTGGGCGTAGGGCGTGACCCGCCCGGTGCGGCCCACTCCGACGCGGATGTTGACGAGCTTGGTGTTGACCTCCTCCGGCGGATACTTCCAGGCGATGGCCCAGCGGGGCGCGCGCGAGGTGGAGCCCAGCCGCCCCTGGAGCGGGATCTCGTCGAGCTTGACGACGACGCCGTCGATCTCGTGCTCCATGGAGTGGCGGTTCTTGCCGTAGTGCGCGATGAACTCGCGGACGCCGTCGAGGGAGTCGACGACCTTGTTGTGGCGGGCGGTCGGCAGGCCCCATTCGTGCAGCAGTTCGTAGGCGTGGGAGAGGCAGTCGATGGTGAAGCCGTCCCGGGCGCCGATGCCGTGGACCACCATGTGCAGCGGCAGGGTCGCGGTGACCCGGGGGTCCTTCTGCCGCAGCGAACCGGAGGCGGAGTTGCGGGGGTTGGCGTACGGCTGCTCCCCGGCGGCGACCCGGCGGGCGTTCAGCTCCTCGAAGGCGTCCATCGGGAAGTAGACCTCGCCGCGGATCTCCACCAGCTCGGGGACCCGGTCCCCGCTGAGCCGCTCGGGGATATCGGCGATGGTGCGGATATTGGGCGTGATGTCCTCGCCGACGCGGCCGTCGCCGCGGGTCGCCGCGCGGACCAGCTTCCCCTTCTCGTACGTCAGGTTGACGGCGAGCCCGTCGACCTTCAGTTCGCAGAGGAAGTGGAAGTCGGGGGTGCCGGCGTCACGGGCGATCCGCTCGGCCCAGGCCGCCAGCTCCTCCTCGTCGAAGGCGTTGTCGAGGGAGAGCATCCGCTCCCGGTGTTCGACCTTCGCCAGGTCCGTCTCATAGGCGCCGGCCACCTTCTGGGTCGGCGAGTCGGGGGTCCGCAGCGCCGGATACCGCTCCTCCAGCGCCTCCAGGGACCGCATCAGTGCGTCGAACTCCCCGTCGCTGACGACGGGCTGGTCCTTCACGTAGTACCGGAAGCGGTGCTCGTCGATCTCCCCGGCGAGCCGCGCGTGCTCCTCGCGCGCCTGCGCGGGCAGGCCGGCGCCCTCCTGCACCTCCGCCAGGGCCGTACCCTCCCGCGAGGCGTCCTCTGCGCCGCCGTCCGCGGGCTGCTGCGTCCGCTCGATGCCCGTCACCGTCGTGTCCTCCCGATTCGCCGGCTCTGGCCGGTCACCCGTCACGCTGCGCGCGGCCGCCCCCGGCACCCCCGATCCGTCACTCAGGGTGGTCCGCGAGCGAACGCGCTGCCCGGACGCAGTGGGCGAGAGCGGTCCGGGCGTACGCCTGTGAGGCACCCGCCAGACCACAGGTCGGGGTGATGACCACGGAATCGCTCAGCGTCCCCGGATTCAGCCCCAACCTGCGCCACAGCGTCCTGACACCCATGACGCTACCTGCCGGGTCCGACAATCCGGTGTCGGTGGAGGGCACGACGCCCGCGAAGAGTGTCGTACCGCCTTCCACCGCTTCACCGATCGCCTCCTCGTCACGCTCGGTGAGGAGCCCGAAGTCGAGGGAGATACCCGCGGCACCGGCCCGGCGCAGCAGGGCGACGGGGACGTCCGGGGCGCAGGAGTGGACCAGGACGGTCTCGTCCCCGATCACCTCGCGCAGACCGGCCTCCACGAGCTGCCGGTCCACGGCCCGGTGGGTGCGGTAGCCGCTGGCGGTACGGACCCGGCCGCGCAGTACGGCGGTGAGGGAGGGTTCGTCGAGCTGGAGCACGACCCGGGCGCCCGGGATCCGGCGGCGCACCTCCGCCAGATGCGCCCGGAGCCCTTCCGCCAGTGAGCCGGTGATATCGCGGCAGGCACCGGGGTCGCCGAGCGCGGACTCGCCATTGCGCAGCTCCAGCGCGGCGGCGAGCGTCCAGGGGCCGACGGCCTGCACCTTGAGCGTCCCCTCGTACTCCTGGGTGAACTCCTCCAGGGCGTCGAGGTCCTCGCCCAGCCAGGAGCGGGCCCGCCGGGTGTCCCGGCCGGGGCGGTCGCCGACCCGCCAGCCGCTGGGTTCGACATGGGCGTACATCTCGACGAGCAGCCCGAGGGTCCGGCCGATCATGTCGGCGCCGGGGCCGCGGGCGGGCAGCTCGGGCAGATGGGGGAAGTCCTCGAAGGACCCGGTGACGGTCTTCGCCGCCTCGCGGGCGTCGCCGCCGGGCAGGGATCCCACTCCGGTGGCGGCGCCCCGGGGGAACGCGCTCTTGTCGCTGACTCCGGAACTCTTCTCACTCACCCCGGAAGGGTACGTGCCCGCGCGGGACGGGCCCGCCCCGGACCTGCGCCGGGACGGGCGGGGACGGGCGGGGGCGGGCCGGGGCCGGGGGTGAGCGGCCGGGACGGGCCGGGGCGGTGGTTCAGCGGCCGGGACGGACGGTCAGGTCGTTGATCTCGGCGTCCCGGGGCAGGTCGATCGCGGTCAGGACCGTGGTGGCCACCGATTCCGGGGCGATCCAGCGGTCGGGGTCGTACTCCCGCCCCTCCTGGGAGTGGACCTTCGCCTGCATGGGGCTGCTGGTGCGGCCGGGGTAGACGGAGGTCACCCGGACGCCGTTGCCGTGCTCCTCGGCGCGCAGCGAGTCGGCGAGGGCCTTCAGTCCGTGCTTGGAGGCGGCGTACGCGCCCCACTCGGCGTGCGCGGTGAGCCCGGCGCCGGAGTTCACGAAGACGACGTGCCCCTGGGTGACGCGCAGTTGCGGCAGGAAGTGCCGGGTCAGTTCGGCCGGGGCGATCAGATTGGTGTTGAGCTGGTGGTGCCAGGCCTTGGGGGTGAGTTCGCCGACCGGGCCGAGGTCGACGACGCCCGCGATGTGCAGCAGGGTGTCGATGCGGTCCGGCACCTCCTGGTGCGACAGCGCCCAGGAGATGCGGTCGGGATCGGAGAGATCGGCCACAAGGGCGCGTGCGCCGGGGTAACGGGACGCGATCTCGCGGGCGCGCCCGGCGTCGCGGGCCAGCAGGACGAGTTCGTCGCCGCGGTCGTGGAGCCGCTGGGCGACGGCGGCGCCGATGCCCGAGCCGGCCCCGGTGATCAGGTGCGTGGTCATGCGGTCATGCTCGCACTCCGCCGACGGGCCCGGCCACCGGCACCGGTGCGGGCCCGTGCGGCTGCCTGCCGGAGCGGTTCCGTGCCTCTGCCCGACCCGGCGGCCGGTCCCGTAGGTCCGGCGCGCGGGCCCGGTTCCGTACCCCTGCCGCAGGCGGCCGGTTCTGTACGCCGGGCGCAGCGGCTGCTTCCGTACGCCGGGGGGTGACGGCCGGGTTCGTACGCCGGGGGGTGACAGCCGGGTTCGTACGCCGGGTGGGGCGATCGGTTCCGTAGGCGCGTCGTGGCGGCCGCCGCCTTACGCCCGCTCGTCAGCGGCCGAGTGCCTCTTCCAGGTACGCGAGCGCGGAGACCGGCTCCTCGGCGAAGAACACCAGATCGGCCAGGGGCACCGGCAGGAACCCTTCCGACTCCATGCGGTGGAACTGGGTCTTCAGCCCGTCGTAGAAACCCGCGGTATTCAGCAGCACCACCGGCTTGTTCTGACGGCCGTGCTTCTTCAGCTCCAGGATCTCCGTCGCCTCGTCGAGGGTTCCGGTACCGCCCACCATGACCACCACGGCGTCGGCCTTCGCCAGCAGCAGCGCCTTCCGCTCGGCCAGGTCCCGGGCGATCACCATCTCATCGGCACCGGCCCGCGCGGTGGCGGCCAGGAAGTCGACCGAGACCCCGACAAGCCGCCCGCCCGTCTCCTGGACACCGTCGGCGACGACCTTCATCAGTCCGCTCTCGGAGCCGCCCCAGACCAGGGTGTGGCCCCCCTTGCCGAGCAGTTCGGCGAACTCGCGCGCCGGACGGGTGTACCGCTCGTCGAGATCGGCCGCGGAGAGGAAGACGCAGATTCTCATGGCGTCACGGTACGGGACGCCCCGGCGCGGCCCTCCCCCCGCTCCCGGAGCACCCCGATCGACAGGCCCGCCAACCGGCAAATGCCCTGATACCGGGCACCGGTAGGGGCTCGTCGAAGAAGGCGCGGAAAAACTTCCCGCGCAGCGATGAGTCGGGCGCCGCCGCCCGGTCAGCACTCGCATGGACAAGACGATCCGGACGCTCGAACGGGCGCGGTCGGCGGACGGGACACTCCTGGCGTACGAGCGGCGCGGCGACGGCCCCCCGCTGGTACTGGTGGGCGGCGCCCTGGCCACCGCGGCGAGCGATGCGCCGCTGGCCGAACTGCTGGCGGCGCGCTTCACCGTCCTCACCTACGACCGGCGCGGGCGGGGCGGCAGCGAAGACCGCGCGGGATACGCCGTGGAGCGGGAGATCGAAGATCTGGCCGCCGTGATCGAAGCGGCGGGCGGCAGGGCCCGGGTGCACGGTACGGCGTCGGGGGGCGCGCTGGCGCTGCGGGCGGCGGCCGCGGGCGTACCCGTGGCTCATCTGTCGGTGTACCAGCCGCCGTACGACCCGGCGGTACGACCCGGGTGTGCGCCGGGCGCGCATGTGGCCCGTACCCGGGAGCTGGTGGCCCGGGGGCAGGCGGGGGCCGCGCTGGCACTCCACCTCCGCAGGACCGGGACACCGGACCAGCTCGTGGCGCGGATGCGCAGCTCTCCCGTGTGGTCCGGGCTGGAGGCGGTGGCGCACACCCTGCCGTACGACGACGCGGTCACGGGCGACGGCTCGGTGCCGCACCACCTGTTGCAGCAGGTGCCGGTACGGGTGATGGTCGCGGACGGCGGGGCGAGTCCCGGGCCGGTGCGCGAGGCGGCGAAGCTGGTGGCCGAGGCGCTCCCGCGGGGCCGCCACCGGACGCTGACGGGGCAGACGGACGAGGTGTCGCCCTATGTGCTCGCACCCGTCCTGGAGACGTTCTTCGCGCCCTGAGACCGGGCCCGGCCGGGCAGCGGGTCTCCCCCGGTGCCCGGCCGACGGGCGCAGCCGCCCGGCGCCGCGGCTCCTCAGCCGGCGGTGGCGGCTGCGGCAGCGGCGGAGGCCCGGCGGGTGGCGGAGATCGTGGCCGAGCCGACCACGCGAGTGCCGTCGTACAGCACGATCGCCTGCCCGGGGGCGACACCCCGGACCGGCTCGGTGAAGACAACCCGCAGCTCACCGTCGACCGCCACGGCCGTCACCGGGGTCTCGCCGCCGTGGGCGCGCAACTGGGCCGTGTACTCGCCCTGGCCCTCGGGGGCCGTACCGCACCAGCGCGGGCGGATCGCGGTCAGCTCCGTCACATCCAGCGCCTCCGCGGGGCCGACGGTGACGGTGTTGTCGACCGGTGAGATATCGAGGACGTACCGCGGCTTGCCGTCGGGCGCCGGATGCCCGATGCGCAGCCCCTTGCGCTGGCCGATGGTGAAGCCGAAAGCACCGTCGTGGGTGCCCAGCCTGGCGCCGGACTCGTCGACGATATCGCCCTCCGCCCGGCCCAGACGGTCGGCGAGGAACCCCTGGGTGTCGCCGTCGGCGATAAAGCAGATGTCGTGGCTGTCCGGCTTCTTCGCCACGGCCAGACCGCGGCGCTCGGCCTCGGCGCGGATCTCGTCCTTGGTGGTGAGGGTATCGCCCAGCGGGAAGAGCGCATGGGCGAGCTGGCGCTCGTCGAGCACACCGAGGACGTACGACTGGTCCTTGGCCATATCGCTGGCGCGGTGCAGCTCGCGGCGGCCGTCCGCGTCGGTGACGACGGTGGCGTAGTGACCGGTGCACACCGCGTCGAAGCCGAGGGCCAGCGCCTTGTCGAGCAGCGCGGCGAACTTGATCTTCTCGTTGCAGCGCAGACACGGATTGGGGGTGCGGCCCGCCTCGTACTCCGCGATGAAGTCCTCGACGACGTCCTCTCGGAAACGTTCGGCGAGATCCCAGACGTAGAAGGGGATACCGATCACATCGGCGGCACGGCGGGCGTCGCGCGAGTCCTCGATGGTGCAGCAGCCACGGGCGCCGGTGCGGAAGGACTGCGGATTCGCGGAGAGCGCGAGATGCACGCCGGTCACGTCGTGACCTGCTTCGACGGCACGGGCGGCGGCGACGGCGGAGTCCACGCCCCCCGACATCGCGGCGAGCACCCGGAGGGGGCGCTGAGGAGTCGTCTGAGTCATAGCCCTACCAGGGTACGGTCCTCGTGAAACGAGAGCTCGCGAGTATGCGTCGTAGGAGACATGGAGAGCGAAGCAGAGCCCGAGAACGGACGCCCCGGCAGTGACGGTGGTCACGACGGCGCGGGCCGCGGCAGTGGATCGTCCCCCGGGGGCGCCGAGGCCTCAGCGGCCGCAGCAGCATCGGCGGGTGCGGCGGACGGGCGGCGTGGTGACGGCGGGGGCCGGACGGCCGGGCGTGGCCGCCGCCGCCGCCGCCGTACGGAGGGCCGCCGCGCCCGCGGGGAAGGCGGGGGCGGTGCCGACGGCCGGGACGGCGGGGGCCGCCGGATCGGGCGGCGGGGGCTGCTGCTCGGCGGCGCGGCCGTGCTGGTCGGCGGCGGAGTACTGGCACACGACTCGCTGGCCCGGTTGTGGTGGCGGATGCCGGGGATGACCAAACCGCGCAAGGAAGGTGAGTTGGATCACGCGGGCGCGCAGTGGACCGCCGCGGCGCGGGCCAACTGGCGGCTCGCGGACCGGCCCGACGACTACCGCATCGACCGCGTGATCATCCATGTGGTGCAGGGGAGCTTCCCGACGGCCCTGCGGGTCTTCAAGAATCCCGGTCACGGCGCCGCGACGCACTACGTGGTGGGCAAGGACGGGAAGGTGGCCCAGATGATCCGCGAGCTGGACGTGGCCTTCCATGCGGGAAATCGTTCCTTCAACGAGCGCAGTGTCGGCATCGAGCACGAGGGCTTCGTCGACCGGCCGCAGGACTTCACGGACGAGATGTACGCGGCGTCGGCGAAGCTGACGGCGGGGATCTGCGTCCGGTACGGGCTGCCTGTGGACCGTGAGCACATCATCGGGCATGTGGAGGTGCCGGGGACGGATCACACCGACCCGGGGCCGCACTGGGACTGGGAGCGCTATCTGAAGCTGGTGCGTGCGGCGCTGCCCGGGGCCCGGGAGCAGCTGGCTGCCGAGGCCGGGAAGTAGTCGGTACGGCCTCCGCCGGGGTGTCCGGGCGGGGGCCGGACGGCCTGTTCCGGGCCGCCGCGCGGCGGCCGGGCCCCGCCCGGTCCGGGCCCGGCCACCGGGGGGAGCCGTCCGGTCCGGGTGGGACCGTCTGATTCGGGTCCGGCTTCGGGTTGGGGTCCGGCTTCGGGTTGGGGTCCGGGTCCGGGTCCGGCTTCGGACACCGGGTCGGAGTTCGGCCGCCCAGGGTCGGACGTGCGTGTCCTGGGCCCGGACCCTCGCGGGGCCGCCGAGCACAGGTGCGGCGTCAGCGGGGGCGGGGGTTCCTGTTCCGGTTGTGGCGTGGGGTCGCCGTGTCGTGGCGTGTGGTCGCCAATTGGTACTGAACGGCCGTGGTGCGGGGGATGCTCAGCTCAGACCCGCCGTACGGGCCCGGTCGACCGCCGGCCCGATCGCCTTCGCGAGTGCCTCCACATCCGCCGTGGTGGAGGTGCGGCCGAGGGTGAAGCGAAGGGTCCCTCGCGCCAGGTCGGGGTCGGTGCCGGTGGCGAGGAGGACATGGCTGGGCTGGGCAACCCCGGCGGTGCAGGCCGATCCCGTGGAGCACTCGATGCCCTGTGCGTCCAGGAGCAGCAGCAGCGAGTCGCCCTCGCAACCGGGAAAGGAGAAATGCGCATTGGCCGGGAGCCGGTCCTCGGGGTCGCCACCGAGGACCGCGTCCGGTACCGCGTCGAGTACGGCCCGGACGAGCTGGTCCCGAAGGGAGCCGATCTGTCGCGCGAACTCCTCACGGCGTTCGGCGGCCAGCCGTCCGGCCACCGCGAAGGAGGCGATGGCGGGAACGTCCAGTGTCCCGGAGCGTACGTGCCGCTCCTGGCCGCCCCCGTGCAGTACGGGGACCGGGGCGTAGTCACGGCCCAGCAGAAGCGCGCCGATGCCGTAGGGGCCGCCGATCTTGTGGCCGGAGACCGTCATGGCCGCGAGTCCGGATTCGGCGAAGCTCATATCGAGCTGGCCGAAGGCCTGGACCGCGTCCGAGTGCATCGGGATGCCGTACTCATGAGCCACGGCGGCGAGTCCGGCGACCGGCATCACGGTGCCGATCTCGTTGTTGGCCCACATGACGGTCGTCAGGGCGATGTCGTCGGGGTTGCGCTCGACGGCCGCGCGCAGGGCCTCGGGGTGGACCCGCCCGTAGGCGTCGACGGGCAGGTACTCGACGGTGGCGCCCTCGTGTTCGCCCAGCCAGTCGACGGCGTCGAGAACGGCGTGGTGCTCGACGGGGCTCGCGAGAATGCGGGTCCTGGCGGGGTCGGCGTCGCGCCGCTGCCAGTAGAGGCCCTTGACGGCGAGGTTGTCCGCCTCGGTCCCGCCCGAGGTGAACACCACCTCGCTGGGGCGGCCGCCCAGGGCGTCGGCGAGGGCCTCCCGGGCCTCCTCGACGGTACGGCGGGCCCGTCGCCCGGCGGCGTGGAGCGCGGACGCATTGCCGAACGCGCTGAGCTGGGCAGTCATCGCCTCGATGGCTTCCGGCAGCATCGGAGTGGTCGCGGCGTGGTCGAGGTAGGCCATGGTGGCCCGATTCTACGAGGACGGAAGGGGGTGCATCTGCGGCGCGTGGGGGTATGCGGGGCGGCACGGCCCCCCGGGCCGGGAAACGGCGGTCGGCGCGGGGCAGGGAACGGCGCCCGGCTCGGGGCGGTCCCGGCCGGTCCGACGGCGGCTCCCGGCCCCGGGGGGCGGCTCAGCGGGGCGCTTTCGCCAGTTGGCGGGACTGGGCCACCAGCCGGTCCGCGCTGTCCCAGACCTCGGCGTCCTCCTCCAGGAAGCCGCCGGCCAGATTGCGGGTGGCGATCGCGACCCGCAGCGGGCCGGGGGCGGGGCGGCAGCGGATATGGGCGGTGAGTTCGACGGTCGGGGTCCAGCCGGGGAGCCCCAGATCGAAGGAGGTGGGCGGGAAGAAGTCCACCGTGGCGAGCACGGAGAGGGGGTCCGGGTCCCGGCCGTCGGCGAGGGAGAACCAGCCGCGCACCTCTCCCTTGCCGGAGGGGTCCCCGAGCGCCCAGCCGACGGTGGCCGGGTCCAGCCTGATATCGAGGCGGCCCAGGATCGCCCAGGTCCGGGAGAGGTCGAGGCCCGGGGCGTCCGCGGGGCCGACGCACTGCTCACGGGGCGGGAGGACCGGCGGGGTGGCGGAGGTGCGGACGTCCCCGGTCAGACCGGAGAGATCGCCGTAGGTGGCGAGCACCCGGATCCGTTCGACCTCCCGGCCGTCCTCGTCCTTCTGGCAGAGGGATGCCTGCCCGGTGGAGAGCGTGCCGCCGGTGCGGACGGTCTGGGTCCGGATCACCGCGGGTCCGGGGGTGGAGGCGCTGACGAAATGGGCGGAGAGGGTGAAGGGATCGGAGTGGGGCAGGGCGTCGCCGAGGGCGCGGCCGAGCAGCCCCAGCAGATAGCCGCCGTTGACGGCGTGCAGGATCGTCCAGCCCGGCGAGAGGAGGGCGTCGTAGACACCGGGTTCCCGCAGGGCCACCGCGGTGTCGCGGTCGAATTCGCTGTTGCCTATCGCTGCCTGTGCTGCCTGTGCCATGGCCGCACCGTACCGCAAGCAAATACTAAGCGGTAGCTTTTGTTCGATCGGAATGGGGGGCGGTTCAGACCTCCTCCGTCGCGGTGGAGCGGCGGTTCCAGGCGCGCGGGGCCCGCCAGTGGAAGCGCATCGCCAGCAGCCGGATGGCGAAGGCGGTCAGCGCGGCCAGCGAGCTGGTGAAGGCGTTCAGGCTGTCGAAGCGGATGAAGAGCGCGACCATCGCGGCGCCCACGATCGCGGGCACCGCGTAGAGATCGCGGTCCCAGCGCAGCAGCGACGGCGCCTCGTTCGCGAGGACGTCCCGCAGGACGCCGCCGCCCGCCGCGGTCGCCACGCCCAGGACGGCGGAGGAAGTGAGGCCCAGCCCGTATTCGTACGCCTTGGTGGTGCCGGTGACACAGAACAGACCGAGTCCGGCGGCGTCGAAGACATTGACCCCGGCCTGGATGCGTTCCACGACCGGATGGAGGAAGAAGACGAGGACCGTGGCGACCAGCGGCATCAGAAAGTACCCGAGGTCGGTGAAGGCGGCGGGGGGAACGGCCCCGATGATCAGATCACGCAGCAGCCCCCCGCCCAGCGCGGTGACCTCGGCGAGTACCGCCATACCGAAGACGTCGAAGTTCTTGCGGACGGCGAGCAGGGCGCCGGAGATCGCGAAGACGAAGATTCCGGCGAGGTCGAGCGCATGCTGGACGGAGGGCGTGAACAGTTCTTGGAGCACCGGACGATTGTGCCGCCTCGTCCGGCGCCCGCTCGGTTCCGCTGCCGCGGACTACTTCCCGGTGTCCTCCGGACCGTCGGCTGCGGCCGTCCCGCCGGCGGTCTCCTCCGCAGTCCCGGCCGCAGTCCCGGCCGGGGACCCGCCCGCCGCGGCTCCGGCCTCGGGGTCCGTTCCGGTTCCGGTCTCCGGGCCGTTGTCCTCGGCCGCCTTCGGCACCGTGCTGACGATCTCGACCGCCTCCCGCGCCGATATCAGGAGCCGGTCGCCGGGGGCCGGCTGATCGGCGTCGTCCGCGTTCTCCGGGTGGTGGCAGGCGACCTGCTGCCCGGGGCGCAGTTCGACCAGCGGCGGCTCCTGCGTCCGGCACAGCTCCGTCGCCTTCCAGCAGCGGGTGTGGAAGCGGCAGCCCGGCGGGGGCGCGATCGGCGAGGGAACGTCGCCCTTGAGCAGGATCCGGTCGCTCTTGACCCCCCGCCGCCGCGGGTCCGGCACCGGCACGGCCGACAGCAGCGCCTTGGTGTACGGATGCATCGGCGACTCGTAGAGCGACTTGCGGTCCGCCAGCTCGACGATCTTGCCCAGGTACATCACCGCGATCCGGTCCGAGACATGGCGGATCACCGAAAGGTCGTGGGCGATGATCACATAGGTGAGGCCCAGCTCTTCCTGGAGGTCGTCCAGGAGGTTGACCACCTGGGCCTGGATCGACACGTCCAGCGCCGAGACCGGCTCGTCCGCGACCACCAGCTTCGGCTTCAGGGCCAGGGCCCTGGCGATGCCGATGCGCTGGCGCTGGCCGCCGGAGAACTCGTGCGGATAGCGGTTGTAGTGCTCCGGGTTGAGCCCCACGAGCCCCAACAGCCGCTGGACCTCCTTCTTGACCCCGCCCTCGGGCTCGATCCCCTGGAGCCGGAACGGCGCCGAGACGATGGTGCCGATGGTGTGCCGGGGGTTCAGCGACGAATACGGGTCCTGGAAGATCATCTGGACGTCCCGGCGCAGCGGACGCATGCCCGCGACCCCGAGGTGCGTGATGTCGTGCCCCTGGAACTCGATATGCCCGCCGGTCGGCTCCAGCAGCCTCGTGATCAGCCGGCCCATGGTCGACTTTCCGCAGCCGGACTCGCCGACGACGCCCAGGGTCTCGCCGGGACGGACGTCGAAGGAGAGTCCGTCGACCGCCTGGACGGCCCCGGTCTGCCGCCGCAGCAGCCCCTTGCGGATCGGGAAGTGCTTGACCAGGCCCTCGACCCGGAGCAGCGCCTCGGGCCGGTCGTCCGCTCCGGTCCGGTCGGCCTGCCGGGGAATCTTCACGTTGTCACTCACAGCTTGGGCGCAATCTCTTCGGTCCAGATCCGCGTCCGCTCCTCCTTGGACATGTGGCAGGCGGAGAAGTGCCGTCCGCCCACCTCCTGGAGTTCGGGGCGGACGGTGCGCGTCACATTGTCCTTGGGTACGTCGGCGTACGGGCACCGCGGGTTGAAGGCACAGCCGTCGGGGATGTTGATCAGGCTGGGCGGGGAGCCCTTGACCGGGATGAGCCGCTCGGTCTGGTCCCGGTCGATCCTCGGCATGGAGCCCAGCAGTCCCCAGGTGTAGGGGTGCTGCGGCTCGTAGAAGACCTGCTCGGCCGGTCCGCGTTCGACACAGCGTCCGCCGTACATCACCAGGATGTCGTCCGCGAGTTCGGCGACGACGCCGAGGTCGTGGGTGATGATGACGACCGCGGACCCGAACTCCTTCTGGAGATCGCGCATCAGGTCGAGGATCTGCGCCTGCACGGTCACGTCGAGCGCGGTCGTCGGCTCGTCGGCGATCAGCAGCTCGGGGTTGTTGACCAGCGACATCGCGATCATCGCGCGCTGACGCATCCCGCCGGAGAACTCGTGCGGATAGCTGTCGACCCGCTTGTCGGGCTGGGGGATGCCGACCCGGTCGAGCATGTCGATCGCCCGGGTCCTGGCGGTCTTCTTGTCGACGTCGTGGTGGACCCGGTAGGCCTCCACGATCTGCCGGCCGATGGTGTAGTACGGGTGGAGCGCGGACAGCGGATCCTGGAAGATCATCGCCATCTGCCGGCCGCGGAGCTTGCGGACCTCGTCCGGGTCGCTGCTCAGCAGTTCCTTGCCGTCCAGCCAGATCTCGCCGGATATCCGGGCCTTGCCGCGGCCGTGCTGGCCCGCGGTGTGCAGACCCATGATCCCCAGCGAGGTGACGGACTTTCCGGAGCCGGACTCGCCGACGATCCCGAGGGTCTTGCCCTTCTCCAGCCGGAAGCTCAGCCCGTCGACGGACTTGACCAGGCCGTCGTCGGTGGGGAAGTGCACGCGCAGATCCCGGACCTCCAGGAACGCGGTGGGCGCGGGGGCTCCCGCGGGGGCCACCTCACCGGGCGCGGTGGCCGGGGCTTCGGCGGCCGGGGCTTCGGCGGCCGCGGACTTCTTCGACTCGGTCATCCGATCCTCACTCGCGGGTCGACGACGGCGTACAGCATGTCCACGACGAGGTTCGCGACACAGATGAACAGGGCGGCGAAGAGGGTGACGCCGAGGATCAGCGGAAGGTCCTTGGAGCTGATCGACTCGATGGCGAGCTTGCCGAGACCGGGCAGGTTGTACGTGGACTCGGTGAGCACCGCGCCACCGAGCAGAGCACCCAGGTCGAGCCCGAGCAGGGTGAGGACGGGGGTCCAGGTGGAGCGCATGGCGTGCCGTCCGATGACGACCCGCTCGGTCAGTCCCTTGGCGCGGGCGGTCCGGATGTAGTCCTCGCCCATGATCTCCAGCATGGTGGCGCGGGTGAGCCGGGCGTACATCGCGGCGTACAGGAAGGCCAGGGTGATCCACGGCAGGATGAGGCTCTGGAACCACTGGGCGGGATCGTCCGCCAGGGCCTCGTACTCCCCGCTGACCCAGTCCAGCTGCCAGCTGAAGACGGCCAGCGAGATCAGACCGGTGAAGTAGATGGGGAGCGAGACGCCGGCCAGGGCGACCGTCATCGCGGCCCGGTCCCAGAGGGTGCCGCGGCGCAGCGCGGAGACCACACCGGCGGCGACACCGCCGACGACCCAGAGCAGACAGGCACCGCCCGCGAGCGACAGGGTGACCGGGATCGCCTCGGTGAGCTGCGGCCATACGGCCTGTTCGGTACGGAAGGAGTAGCCGAAGCAGGGGGCAGGGCACTTGGTGACATCGGTGCCGTTGGCGTACTCCCGGCCGGCGAAGATGCCCTGGACGAAGTTCCAGAACTGCACCAGCACCGGATCGGCGAGGCCCAGCTTCTTCCGGATGCCCTCGATCGCGGCGGGGTCGGCCTGCTTCCCGGCGAAGAGATACGCCGGATCGGAACCGGCCCACTTGGGGAGCACGAAGAAGATGACGAAGGTCGTCAGGGTCACGACCAACAGCATCATGGCGACGGCGAACAATCGCCGGATGACGTAAGCAAGCACTGTGCGCGGCCCGGCGGCGGGGGGGGGGGGGGGGGGGGGGGGGGGGGCCCCCCCCCCCCCCCCCCCCCGCCCGAGGCCATCACCTGCCCTTCGGGACTGGCGGGTTGGGCGATGGTGGGGTGGTGCCGGTGGTGACCCGCGCCGTGGGGCTGCGGGTCACCACCGGGATCCTCGGGTGCGGTGGACTACTTGACGACGCCGAGGGTGACGTAGTCGTAGCGACCGCTGTACGCCGCGGTGGAGTAGGCGTTGGTCAGCCGCGAGCTGCGCCAGGTGATGTTCTTCTCGTACACCAGCGGCATCTGGACGGCGAGGTCCGCGACGGCGTGGTTCATCTGCTTGTAGATCTCACCGGCCTTGTTGGGGTCGGTCTCCAGCAGCGCGTCGTCGAAGAACTTGTTGATCTTCGGGTCGTTCGTCTGCGACATGTTGTAGTTCGCGTTGTCCGCGATGAAGCGACCGTCGATGATCGGCTGCGAGAAGCCCTGGCCGGTCGGGAAGTCCGGACCCCAGCCGGTCATGATCAGACCGAGGTTGCGCTGCTTGACGACCGCCGGCGAGCCGGTGATGCTCGACGACTCGGCGCCGTCGATCGGGTCGACCTGGGTCTTGATGCCGACCGCGGACAGCGACTCCTGGAGGGCCTCGGCGGCCTGGACCTCACCCGGGTTGTTGCTGCGGGCGCTGATGTTGGTGGAGAAGCCCTCCGGCTTGCCACAGGCCTTCAGGGCTGCCTTGGCCTTGGCGGTGTCCGGCTTGCCCTTGCGCGCCAGCACGCCGAACGGGTCGTAGTCGTCGGCGCCCTTGACGTCCTTCGGCAGCATGTTGGGGGCGATGTCACCACCGGCCTGCGGGCCGCCGCGGACCTGCTGGATCGAGGCGAAGTCGGTCGCGTAGATGACCGCCTTGCGGCACTCGATGTTGTTGAAGGGCGCCAGGGTGCTGACGATGTCGACGTAGCGGACGAAGCTCGTCGTCATGTTGTCGACGTTGTCCTTGTGCTCCTTGAGCGCCTTGGTACGGCCGGCCTGGCCCATGCCCGTGGCGTTCAGGTCGACGTCGTACTCGCCCTTGATGAGCAGCTCGTCGATGGCCTCGATATTCGAGTTGATGGTGACCGTGATCTTGTCCGGCAGGGCCGGGCGGATCGGGTCGGAGGCCTTGTTCCACTTGTCGTTGCGGACCAGGCTGATGCTCTTCTTCGGCTCGTACTTCTCGAACTTGTACGGGCCCGAGGAGAACGGCTTCAGCTGGTACTGCGCGCCGTTGTCCTTCGACTGCTTCACCGGGGAGCCGGCCGGCATGGCGAGCATCTGCTCGAAGTCGCCGTTGGCCTTGGGCAGGTTGAAGACGATGGTCTTGTCGTCGGGCGTCTGGATGGCCTTCAGACCGAGCTTGTCCGGGGTGGTGTCCTTGTACGGGCCCTTGTAGGTCCCGGCCGGGTCGAGGACCTGGCGCAGGTAGGCGGGGCCGCCCGGCAGGACGTCCGTCGCCCAGACGCGCTGGATGCCGTACTTGATGTCCTTGGACGTGATCGGGGTGCCGTCCTCCCAGGTGATCCCGTCCCGGAGCTTGTACGTGTAGGTCTTGCCGCCGTTGGTGATGACGGCCTTCCCGGCGGCCAGGTCCGGCACCAGTTCGGCACCGGCGGCGCCCGGCTTGGTGGCGTAGCTGACGAGCTGGCGCGAGTAGAAGCGGGAGAAGTCCCAGGCCATGCCGTAGTACTGGCGGGTCGGGTCGGCCGAGTCCAGGTCCTGCTTGCCGATGAACTTCAGGGTGCCGCCCGTCTTGGTGGACGGGTTCGCGATGCCCTTGGCACCGGCGTTGAAGCCGGCGCCCTTGCCGCCTGCCTTGTCGTCGTCGCCACCGCCACCACACGCCGCGGTGGCCGTGAGGGCGGCCACGACCAGGGCCGCCACGGCGATACGCCCGGGCCTCGACGAACGTTGGGGAGTCATGGTTGTTGCAACCTCCGGAGTAGCGCGGTCCCTGCTCGACGCCGGGAAACCATCGGGGAGCCGCCTGACAGGTGTGGCAGGGGCACGTTCTGTTGTCTGCGGCGGCCGGGCGGGGCCGCCGGGGGTGCTCACCGGGTGCCCTTGGGGTCGAGCGCGTCCCGCACGCCGTCGCCGAAGAGGTTGAAGGCCAGCACCGTGATGAAGATCGCCAGTCCGGGGATCACCATGAAGGTCGGGTCGGACTCGTAGGTCTTGACCGCGGTGGAGAGCATCTGGCCCCAGGACGCGGTCGGCGGACGGACCCCGGCGCCGAGGAAGCTGAGGGCCGCCTCGGTGAGGATGTTGGTCGGGATCATCAGCGTCGCGTAGACGGTGATCGGGGCCACGAGGTTGGGCAGCAGTTCCTTGAAGAGGACGTAGCGGCGGCCCGCGCCCAGGCTGCGGGCGGCCTCGATGTACTCCTTCTCGCGCAGCGAGAGGGTCTGGCCGCGCACGATGCGCCCGACGTAGGGCCAGCCGAAGAAGCCGATCACTGCGACCAGGATGGCGATTCTGACGCTGGAACCGGTGAGTCCGAACAGGTCGTTGGGCAACACCGCGACCAGGGAGATGATGAAGAGCAGCTGCGGGAAGGAGAGCAGCATGTCCATGACCCGGCTGATGATCGCGTCGACCCAGCCGCCGAAGTAGCCGGCGACGATGCCGAAGAGGGTGCCGAGGAACACGGCCACGACCGCGGCGAGGAAGGCCACCAGCAGCGAGATCCGGGCCCCGTAGACCACCCGGCTGAAGACGTCGCGTCCGGTGTTGGGCTCGACGCCCAGCAGATGCTCGGAGCTGATTCCGCCGAAGTCGCCCTTCGGGGTGTTGAACAGCGGGTCCAGCTTGTCCTGGTGGAACTTGTTCGGCGGATGCCCGAAGAGATCGACGATCAGCGGGGCGAAGACCGCGACGAGCACGAGAAAGATGACAACGATGCCGCCTGCCAGCGCCAGCTTGTCCCGCTTCAGCCGGGACCAGGCGATCTGCCGCAGAGACCGCCCTTCGACAGACTTCCTGACTACAGCCGCCGCGACATCGGCGGGCGCGGTCTTCTCCGCGTCCGCGCTCGTGTCGTGCATTGGTGCCGTCATCGTGGTGGGGACCCCTCTCGGCCGGAGGTGACCGGCCCGTACCCGCCGCTGTAGCGGCTTCTTTCACAACATCTGGTGCACGTGGAGCAGTTGGTACAAGAAGTACGTTCGACCCGGCGGCACGCGGGGACGAATGTCCCCCTGCTGCGGGAGTCTTCAACGGTGCCGCGATCACTCGCCAGACCTCCCGGCCAATGGTTGCCCAAACGTGATGCATGGCGAGGGAATCCGTTATCCGGACGGTATCGACGGCTGAGCGGGGCGCCATCTCCCCTGCAACCCGGGGCAGTTGAGCCAGTTTCCGATTATCGGACAGTTGATGTCCTGCGAATCCAAGGCACCCCGGGAATGGCATCCGCAGATTCCTTGCCATGAACCTGATCTTGAGGGGAAACCCTAGGCAGGTCGGGGTACTCCGGCGCTCCCCGAACAGATGCGCGACATTCGGCCGTCCACCGGCCGGTCACGGTGTACCGGCCGGCTGTCGGATGGCCGGAACCGTCATGGAAAAGGGGGGTTCCGGCCGGCCTCCACCCGTCCGGGAACCAACCGGAGCCCGGCGTCGGCGGAGGAACGGCCGGGACGGGGCGGGCGGAACGGGAGAGGAAGACCGGCCCGGGGTCAGCGGCCGGCGGCGGACGGATAGCCGTAGCCGCCGGGGGCCGCCTGGGCCTCGCGGTCGTAGAACGGCCTGGCGTGGGCCAGCAGCCACATCCCCACCGGGTCGTACTCGTCGGAGAGCGCGACGGTCGACACCGGCAGCCCGTCGGGCACCGCCGCGATGGACTGCTGCATCATGGCCCGTACCGCGTCCACGGACGGGCGGCTGGTGTCGTACAGGTCCAGCCCGATAGCGAGATAGGGGGCGCCGAGCGCGGGCTGAACCCAGACGCGGCGCAGCGAGCGGACGGCCGGGGTCTGCTGGGCGTTCCGTGCCAGCAGGGCGTAGAACTGGGGGATGTCGATCGCCGGTTCGGAGAGCCGCAGCGGGCCCGCGGGCATCCGGTCGAGCCCGGTCGCGATCCGCCGCAGATCGGTCCAGGGGATGCCGACCCCGCCGCCGGGGGCATGCGGATTGAGCCAGATGCCCCAGCGGTCGGGGTAGAGGGCACGGGCGATATCGAGCCCGCTGACCACCTCGTGGGCACGGCTCCAGCCCGACGCGGAGAGTTCCTGCGCGGAGGTGACGGCGGGCGCGTAGCCGTGGCCGTCGACCTCCAGATTGCCGTACTGGGCGTCCGGTGTGCCGGGACGGCCGTTCCACAGCAGCATCCAGATCCGGCCGCCGACCGGATCGGCGAGGGCCGCGAGGAGCGCCTCGTACGCGTCGTACCGCCCCGGCGTCACCTGGCGGAGCATGTGCTCGATCTGCCCGGCCGCGGCCGTGCCTGACGCGCTCACCCTGTTCCGCCCCTCTTGTCCCAACGGTCGTCCGTGCCCCCGGGCCGCGGCCCGGACCGCTCCCAGCTTACGGCGCGCCCCTTCGTTTGGTGGCGTCCTCCGTGATGCGGCGGAGCCGTCGGCCGGTTCCCCGCGGACCGTGCGGCGGGGCTTCCCGCCGCCCGGACCGCGGTCTAGGTCGTGTCGTCAAAATGGCGCCGTCCGCCCGAAGGGCGGGGCCTGCGGCTCCCCCAGCCCTGCGGCTGGGGGGACCCCCAGGTGCGTGCAATCGCAAGGCGGTGGGTTTCCCTCGTACTGGACGTACTCGGGAAATCCCGACAACGCAGGGGGCACCTCCCGTGCCCGAAGGGCACCGGGGGAGAGTGTGCGTGCCGGGCGTCGCGGGCCAGGCGGGATTTTGACGACATGGCCTAGGGACGGGCCCCCGCGCCGCCGCGGAGACGGAGTTCGCCCTCGAAGAACGGCCGTACCGAGGTGCGGAACCAGTCGGCCACCGGATCGTCGGTCAGGTCCAGGAAGACCATGTTGACCGGCCAGCGAACGGCACAGCGGCCCAGGGCCCGGCCCAGGGCGTCGAGTACGGCCTCCGGGGTTCCGGCGGGGAAGAGCTGGACGCCGATGAAGAGCGCCGGGTCGTCGCCCTCGACGGACGCCAGGGCCCGGCGCGCGGTGGCCACCACGCCCACCGCCCCGAACTCCTCCGAAGCGGCCGCCAGGAAGTCCACCGGATCGTCCTGCCAGTCGGGTTCGGCGAGCCGGACCCGGCCGCCGCTCGCCGGGCCGCCCGGCGGGCTCTGCCCGGCCCGGCAGAGTTCGGCGACGGCGGCGGGCGGCAGCGGCACCCCGACGGTCCCGTCCGGATTGAGCACGAGGCCGACCTGGGGCGGCAGTCCGCGGGCGAAATCGCGGGCGGGTGCGACGGTGTACGGCATCAGATCGCCGACGCAGGCCCGGTACTGCTCCTCGGAGCTGAAGACGGGGACATGGGCCGCGCCGTCGATCTCGACCATGGGCAGGTCGAGTTCCCGGCTCTCCGGCCCGCCGCCGTGGGGCAGCGGCACCCAGACGGGGCTGCGGCCGAGCACCTCGACGACCCGGGGGCCCGCGCCCGGGTCGCCCAGGGAGGCGGCGAGGGTCTCCTCCAGTTCGTTCACCGGCCAGGGTGCGTACGGGCTGCCGGGCGCCCCTCCGTACGGTCGCGAGTCCGGTTGCTCCGCCACGTTCATCCCTGTTCGCCCTCTCCCCCGGCCCCCGGGTCCCCGCTCGGTGTGCCGACGACTCTAGTGCTAACGGGAACGGGGTACGGGCGGCGGCGGAGGGCTTCCGGCGGGTCAGCCGGAAGTGAAACCGATCCGGTCGAGTGCGGTCGCGGCGGGGCGGTCCAGCAGGATCACGGAGGCGCAGCCGGCCGGGGCCCGGCCCGCCTCGGCGTCGGCGATCAGCCGGCCCGCGGCCCGCCGGTGGCGGGCGAAGGCGTATCCGGACACGCCGCGGCCCCGCTCCCGCTGGCCTTGGCGGGCCACCTCGGGCGGGACGTCGAGGAGCATCAGATGGAGTCCGGTGCCTCTGCGGCGGGCCTCGCGGGCCAGCCAGCGGCGGACCCAGGCCTGGGTGCCGCAGTCGTGGACCACGACGGACCGCCCGGACCTGAGCGCCCGGCGCAGGCCGGCGTAGTGGGCGAGGCGGACGAAGGGGCGGTAGAGGGCGTACGGAAGGAGGCGGGGCACGGCCGCGTCCCAGCGGTCCCGGGTGTCCTGGGAGTCGATTCCGCAGGCCGAACCGGATTCCGCCGCGATATCCGGACCGGGAGCGGCCCCGGTATCGGCTCCCTCCGGAGTGTCCGGTCCGCCCCGGGAGACGGAACCCGAACCGGAACCGGAACCCGAATCGGAACCCGAACCGGAACCCGGACCGGCGGCCGGGCGTGCTCCCGCAGCGGCGACCGCCCTCCTGATCAGGGTGGACTTTCCGCTGCCGGGCAGCCCGGAGACCACCACGAGGTCACCCGCCGCGAACGAGAGCGCCCGCGGCCCGCGGCCCGCGCGGCCCCGGAGATCGCGCAGCACCGGCGGCGCGTGCGCGCCCACCCGCTCCCGCACGGGCGCTGCCGGCTGCGCGGGCACCCCCGCGGTCGTGGCGTAGGCGCTGGAGCGCTGCAACGTCATCACACCCTCCTCCCCCATGTCGGGTCACCCACACACATGCCCATGGAGCATCAACGGACCGTAAAGAAATGGTAATGAGATGCGACCGATTTTTCCGGCATTTCCCGTGTTGCTCCTCGAATCCGTCTCACGTTCCTCCAGTCGTGTCGTGCGTTTCTCCCGCCTTCGCCCCGCACAGCGGCGTTTTCCCCGGTAAGACCGGTGCCACACCCGTCGCGGTTCCCCACCGTCGGGCGCCGGTCCCGGCGCCGGTCCCGGCCGGGCACCCTCCCGGGTCCTCGGTCCGCCCCGTACCGAGAACAACCGGGCAGGGGCTCCCGCACTTCCCGTTCTGCGTGCAATGATGTGCGCGCCAACTGCATACCGGCCGTTCGAATCCGCGCGGGAGAGACCCGGAGCACGACTCCGGGCGCCGAAGGAGCAAGTTCCTCCCTTGAATCTCTCAGGCCCCGTACCGCGTGCGATGAGGCAGATCTGAAAAGCGGGCCCGCATCCGCCGGCCCCACCCAAGGTGCAAGTCGCGCCCTCCCGTCCGTACGTCCATCCGTACGCGGGGTCGCGACGAACCTCTCAGGTTCCGATGACAGATGGGGAGGAACGTCCTCGTCGTCATGGAATCCGTCCTGCCTGGGAGAACCCGTTCATGAGCACTGCCCCCCGCCGTACCGCCCTCGACGCCCTGCACCGCTCCCTGGGTGCGACCATGACCGACTTCGCAGGCTGGGACATGCCGCTGCGGTACGCCAGCGAGCGCGAGGAGCACCAGGCCGTGCGGAGCAGGGCCGGGCTCTTCGACCTCTCCCACATGGGTGAGATCACCGTGTCCGGCCCGCAGGCCGCGGCCCTGCTGGACTATGCGCTGGTCGGCAACATCTCGACGGTCGGCCCCGGCCGCGCCCGCTACACGATGATCTGCCGGGAGGACGGCGGCATCCTCGACGATCTGATCGTGTACCGGACCGGTGACACGGAGTATCTGGTCGTCGCGAACGCGGGCAACGCGCAGACCGTGCTGGACGCGCTGGCCGAGCGGGCGGCCGGCTTCGACGCGGAGGTGCGCGACGACCGCGACGCCTATGCGCTGATCGCCGTCCAGGGCCCCGAGGCCCCCGGAATCCTGAAGTCCGTCACGGACGCCGATCTCGACGGGCTGAAGTACTACGCGGGCCTCCCGGGCACGGTCGCCGGGGTTCCGGCGCTGATCGCCCGTACCGGCTACACCGGCGAGGACGGTTTCGAACTCTTCGTGGCGCCGGAGCACGCGGAGGGCCTGTGGCGGGCACTGACCGAGGCGGGCGCGGACGCGGGCCTGGTGCCCTGCGGGCTGTCCTGCCGGGACACGCTGCGCCTGGAGGCGGGAATGCCGCTGTACGGGCACGAGCTGACGACCGCGCTCACCCCCTTCGACGCCGGTCTCGGCCGGGTGGTCAAGTTCGAGAAGGAGGGCGACTTCGTCGGGCGCAAGGCGCTGGAAGCCGCCGCCGAGCGGGCCGCGAGCGCCCCGCCGCGTACCCTCGTCGGACTGGTCGCCGAGGGCCGCCGGGTGCCGCGCGCCGGATATCCGGTGGTGGCGGACGGCGCGGTGATCGGCGAGGTCACTTCCGGCGCCCCCTCCCCCACCCTCGGCAAGCCGATCGCCATGGCGTACGTGGACGCGGCGCACGCCGCGCCGGGGACCGCCGGGGTCGGGGTCGACATCCGCGGTGCGCACGAGCCGTACGAGGTCGTGGCGCTCCCCTTCTACCGCCGGCAGAAGTAGCCCTCTCCCGGCGCCCGCTTTCCCTTCCTTCCCGCCTTCTGCCTGGCCTTTCTTTCCCTGCCCCATGGCCGCCCGGACGCCGTACGTGACCAGACGCACGTCGCCACGGTCCGGGTCCGTTCATCCGCACCGTCCGCGTACAGGAGAATTCACCCCATGAGCAACCCCCAGCAGCTTCGCTACAGCAAGGAGCACGAGTGGCTGACGGCCGCCGAGGACGGCGTGTCGACGGTCGGGATCACCGAGTTCGCCGCCAACGCACTGGGTGACGTCGTGTTCGCGCAGCTTCCCGAAGTGGGCGCGCAGGTCTCCGCGGGCGAGTCCTGCGGCGAGCTGGAGTCCACGAAGTCCGTCAGTGACCTGTACTCCCCGGTGACGGGCGAGGTCACGGAGATCAACCAGGACGTCGTGGACGACCCCTCGCTGGTGAACAGCGCGCCCTTCGAGGGCGGCTGGCTGTTCAAGGTGCGCGTGGCGGCAGAGCCGGACGATCTGCTCTCCGCCGACGAGTACGCCGAGTTCACCAAGAGCTGACGACAGGGATACCTACCGATATGTCGCTTCTCAATACCCCCCTCCACGAGCTGGACCCGGATGTCGCCGCCGCCGTCGACGCCGAGCTCCACCGCCAGCAGTCCACGCTGGAGATGATCGCCTCCGAGAACTTCGCGCCGGTCGCGGTGATGGAGGCCCAGGGTTCGGTCCTCACCAACAAGTACGCCGAGGGCTACCCCGGCCGCCGCTACTACGGCGGCTGCGAGCACGTCGACGTGGTCGAGCAGATCGCCATCGACCGGGTCAAGGCGCTGTTCGGCGCCGAGCATGCCAATGTCCAGCCCCACTCGGGCGCCCAGGCCAACGCGGCGGCGATGTTCGCCCTGCTGAAGCCCGGTGACACGATCATGGGTCTGAATCTCGCGCACGGCGGGCACCTCACCCATGGCATGAAGATCAACTTCTCGGGCAAGCTCTACAACGTGGTCGCGTACCACGTGGACGACGCCACCGGTCAGGTGGATATGACCGAGGTCGAGAAGCTGGCCAAGGAATCCCGGCCCAAGCTGATCGTCGCGGGCTGGTCCGCCTATCCGCGGCAGCTCGACTTCGCCGCCTTCCGCCGGATCGCGGACGAGGTCGGCGCCTATCTGATGGTCGACATGGCCCACTTCGCGGGTCTGGTCGCGGCCGGGCTGCACCCGAACCCGGTGCCGCACGCCCATGTCGTGACCACGACCACGCACAAGACGCTGGGCGGCCCCCGCGGCGGCGTGATCCTCTCCACGGCCGAACTGGCCAAGAAGATCAACTCCGCGGTCTTCCCCGGTCAGCAGGGCGGCCCGCTGGAGCATGTCGTCGCCGCGAAGGCGGTCTCCTTCAAGGTCGCGGCCTCCGAGGAGTTCAAGGAGCGCCAGCAGCGCACCCTGGAGGGCGCCAAGATCCTGGCCGAGCGCCTGGTGAAGGCGGATGTCACCGAGCACGGTGTCTCCGTGCTGTCGGGCGGCACCGACGTCCATCTGGTCCTGGTCGACCTGCGCCACTCGGAGCTGGACGGACAGCAGGCCGAGGACCGGCTCCACGAGGTCGGCATCACGGTCAACCGGAACGCCATCCCGAACGACCCGCGGCCGCCGATGGTCACCTCGGGTCTGCGGATCGGCACGCCCGCCCTGGCCACCCGCGGTTTCGGGGCGGACGACTTCCGCGAGGTCGCCGACATCATCGCGGAGACGCTGAAGCCCGGATACGACGCCGAGGCCCTGCGCGGCCGGGTCACGGCGCTGGCGGACAAGCACCCGCTCTACCCCGGCCTGCAGTAGTCCGTATTCGTACTTTTGTACGATCGTACGGACATCGGGGGCATCGCGCACACTGAAAGGTGAGCCGGTGCCCCCGCCGCACTCCGGACCCTCCGACCGCCCTTCCCCAGAGCCTCACCCCTGCCCCACCCGCACCACCGCACCGTGGCAGACAACGGCGTCTCCCCACCCTCAGGAGTTTCACGTGGCCATCTCGGTCTTCGATCTGTTCTCGATAGGCATCGGCCCGTCCAGCTCGCACACGGTCGGCCCGATGCGGGCGGCGCGGATGTTCGCCCGCCGGCTGAAGAACGAGGGGCTGCTCGCCCACACCGCCGCGGTACGGGCGGAGCTGTACGGCTCCCTCGGCGCGACCGGCCACGGCCACGGCACCCCGAAGGCCGTACTGCTCGGTCTGGAGGGGAACTCCCCGCGCACGGTCGATGTGGAGACCGCCGACGAGCAGGTGTCGCACATCAGGGAGTCCGGCCGGATCTCCCTGCTCGGTGCCCACGAGATCGCCTTCGACTTCGACGAGGATCTGGTGCTGCACCGGCGCAAGGCGCTGCCGTACCACGCCAACGGGATGACGATCCGGGCGTACGACGCCGACGGCGGCACGGTTCTGGAGAAGACGTACTACTCGGTCGGCGGCGGGTTCGTCGTCGACGACGACGCGGTCGGCGAGGACCGCATCAAGCTCGACGACACCGTGCTGAAGTACCCCTTCCGCACCGGCGACGAGCTGCTCCGGCTCGCCCGGGAGACGGGTCTGTCCATCTCGTCCCTGATGCTGGAGAACGAGAAGGCATGGCGTACGGAGGAGGAGATCCGTACCGGGCTGCTGGAGATCTGGCAGGTCATGCAGGCATGTGTGGCGCGCGGGCTGTCCCGCGAGGGCATCCTGCCGGGCGGGCTGAAGGTCCGCCGCCGGGCCGCGAACACGGCCCGCCAGCTCCGGGCCGAAGGCGATCCGGCGGCGCGTGCCATGGAGTGGATCACCCTCTACGCGATGGCCGTCAACGAGGAGAACGCGGCAGGCGGCCGGGTCGTCACGGCCCCCACCAACGGCGCGGCGGGCATCATCCCGGCGGTCCTCCACCACTATATGAACTTCGTGCCCGGCGCCGACGAGGACGGCATCGTACGGTTCCTGCTCGCGGCGGGCGCGATCGGCATGCTCTTCAAGGAGAACGCCTCCATCTCCGGCGCCGAGGTCGGCTGCCAGGGCGAGGTCGGCTCGGCCTGCTCGATGGCCGCGGGCGCCCTCGCCGAGGTCCTCGGCGGCACCGCCGCCCAGGTGGAGAACGCGGCCGAGATCGGCATGGAGCACAATCTGGGCCTGACCTGCGACCCGGTGGGCGGTCTGGTGCAGATCCCGTGCATCGAGCGGAACGGCATGGCGGCGGTGAAGGCGGTCACGGCGGCCAAGATGGCGATGCGCGGCGACGGCAGCCATCTGGTCTCCCTCGACAAGGTCATCAAGACCATGAAGGAGACGGGTGCGGATATGTCGGTGAAGTACAAGGAGACCGCCCGGGGCGGGCTCGCGGTGAACATCATCGAGTGCTGATCCCGTAGGCAGGGTTCGGTGGTATGCGAGCGTGGCGAACAGGTCCACAGAGCCCTGTCCGCCTGGGATTTCGGCGAGTTACTGGGGCTGCTGCGCAGGCGGTCCGGACTCTCTCAGACGGCAGTCCGCTCTCTGACAGGCCTCACCCAGTCGTTCATCTCCGACCTGGAGCGCGGCCGGAAGCACCTGGCCCTGCCGCACGCGACCTCCTGGAGCGCGGCGAATCCGTCATGAAGGGACGTGCGGCGGCATGATTCTTGTCCTGTGGGACATCGACCGGACTCTTCTCTACGTCGGCGATATCGACCGGCTCGTCTACCGCACCGTCTTCGAGAAGGTAGTCGGACGCGCCCCGGAGCGGCTTCCGGCAAAGGGTACGGGCGTCACCATGCCGGTCGCGGTGAAGGAACTCCTCACCGTGAACGGTGTCCCCGCAGAGCAGGTGGACTCATTCGCCCGGCGGATCACCGGGCTCATGCCCGGGGAGTTGGAGCGGCACCGGGAAAGAATGCTCAAGGATGGGCTGCTGCTCCCCGGTGCGGTCGATTCGCTCACCGCGGTACGGAAGTCTCCCCGCCTTCTGCCGACCGTCGTTACCGGGAACCTTCAGGCCAGTGCGGAAATCAAGCTCTCGGCATTCGGACTGATCGGCCTTGTCGATCCGGCGGTCGGCGGGTACGCGTCGGACGATCCGCATCGGCCGGCCCTGGTGAGTGTTGCGCAGCAGCGGGCCGGGGCCGTGTACGGGCACAGCTTCGACCGGAGCAGCACCGTCATCGTCGGGGACTCGCTGGAGGACGTCCGTACGGGACGTGAAGGCGGAGCCCGGGTGATCGGCGTCGCCTCCGGGACCACCTCGGCAGCGGATCTGGCCGAGGCGGGCGCGGATCATGTGATCCGGGACCTGACCGACCCTTCGCAGCTTCTGCGACTCATCGGAACTGAGGCCGCGTAGCAGAGGTGCAAACCGAGAAGCTGCCGAAGCACCTCTGCCATCGGCGGCCCGGCTCACCCATCAGGGCCTGGTGAAGGGTGCCCGGGTCAGCCGAACAGCGAGGAACCGAGTGGGCGGCGTGGGCCGTAGCCGGGGAGGATCAGGAAGGTCGCGCCCGCGGTCGTGGTGGTGAAGGCCAGCAGCGCGTCGGACGAGTCCATGCGGCTGAGCGTGGCCGTGAAGGTCCGCAGGTCGTTCTGGAAGCTGATGAAGAGCAGCCCGGGGGCGGGATGGTCGATGCTGTACGAGCGGCGGAGCATATGGCCGACGCCCACCACGGTGGGATTCGCCCTGCGTACATGGGCGTCCACGGGGACGAGGTAGCGCCCGTCGGGCGTCTTGGCCCCGAGTCCGGGTGCGGAGGCGGGGCTGCCGCCGGAGAGGGGTACGCCACTGGCCCGGCGCCGCCCGAAGACCGCCTCCTGTTCGGCGACCGGCAGGGCGGCGAACCGCGTCAGGTCGAGTTCCATGCGCCGCAGTACGGCCAGGGTGCCGCCGGCGACCGCGGGGGGTCCGGCCAGCCATAGGTCGCGTTCCTGCTCGGCGGTGGTGTGCGGGCCCACGATGCCGTCGATGAAACCGAGCAGATTGCGCGGCGCGGAGCGGCCCTCGGCCACCGGCACCTCCGATCCGCGGCGGCCGAACTGCCGCCACCGCTCCCGGACGCGGTCGCCTGCCTGCTCCAGGAGTGCGGCGGCGGCAACCGGGAGGAGCAGGGCGTCGCCGGCGCAGATCTGTATCAGCAGATCGCCGCCGCGCGCCGGCGGGGCGATGCGCTCGCGGGAGAACCGCGGGAGTTCGACCGCCCCGGGCAGTGCGGTACCGGCGGTCCGTACCAGCCGTGGACCCACGCCGATGGTCACGGTCAGATCGCCCGGGGGCAGGCCCAGCAGCCGCGGGTCGGATCCGGCGGTGAGGGTACGGATCGCCTCGCCGATCTCGGCCAGCAGCGGGCCGGGCGCCACCGTGGCGCCGAGGTCCGCGACCACGGCCAGCAGATGGGGCTGGGCCGTGCCGGGATGGATCACACCCGCCTGGTGCCGGCCCGTCACCGGGACCGGCGCCGGCGTGGGCGCGGGCGCGGGCGTGGGCGCGGGCGAGGCAGAAGGGGCCGGCCGGGCGGAGTCCCCCGAGCACCCGGCGAGGAGACCGGTGGCCACCGTGGCGCCGGTGATATCGAGGAACGCGCGGCGCGACGGGGGCTGATCGGCGCGATTCATGAGGGGTACAGTGCCACAACCGGTCCGTTTCTGCCGCTCAACCCCCCTGCGGTGGCCGGGAGTTCGATCCATCGGCGGCGGCGTTGACGCCGTGTCAGACTGGGATCATGTCTCGATTGGCTCTTCGCATGACGGCGGCCGCCTTGGGCGTCCTGGCGCTGGTGACCGGCTGCGGCAACGGCGGCGACGACGCATCGGGCGAGGGCAAACGGCCGGACGGTTCGCGGGTGACGATCCGGGTGCCCGGCGATGCCCCGACGATCTCGGCTGCGGTGTCCCTGGCCCGCCCCGGTGATCTGGTGCTGGTGGCTCCGGGGGTGTATCGCGAGTCGGTAAGGATCAACACGGAGCGCATCACGCTGCGGGGCGAATCCCGGGCCGGGGTGGTCATCGACGGGCAGGTGCGACGGCCGAACGGTGTGGTCGTCACGGCGCCCGGGGTGGCCGTGGAGAACCTGACCGTACGGAACAACACGCACAACGGGGTGCTGGTCACCGGTTCGGCGGCGGCGGTCACCGGGCTGCCGGGCAGCGGCGGCTACGACACCGGCGACGAACCCGTCAACCTGCTGAAGTCGTTCCTGGTGTCCCATGTGACGGCGGTCCGCAACGGCCTCTACGGCATCTACGCGTTCTCCGCGCAGAACGGTGTCATCGAACGCTCCTACACCTCGGGCGGGGCCGACTCGGGGATCTACGTCGGCCAGTGCAAGCCGTGCCGGATCGTGGTGCGGGACAATATCTCCGAACTCAACGCGGTCGGCTACGAGAACACCAACGCCGGCGGCGACCTGTACGTGGTCGGCAACCGGCTGGTCGGCAACCGCGTCGGACTGACCACCAGCTCCGACCACCAGGAGAAGCTGCTCCCGCAGCGCGATGCCGTCATCGCGGGCAATCTGATCGCGGACAACCAGCAGCGGCAGACCCCCGAACAGGCCGACGGCGGCTGGGGTATCGGCATCGGCGTCGACGGCGGCAGCGACAACCGGTTCATCCGCAACCGGGTCACCGGCAACACCAGCGCCGGACTCGTGATCACCGCGACCGCCGATCTGACGGCGGACCGCAACCGGATCACGGACAACACCTTCACCGCCAACGGCATCGACATCGGCTGGACCTTCCCCACCGCCACCCGGGGACAGGGCAACTGCCTGGAGGGGAACCGACTTCGTACGACGGTACCCGCGGGGCTCGCGTCCATCGCGTCCTGCCGGGTTCCCGCCACGTCACCCACGCCCTCCGGCAGTTGGCGGAGTCCGGCGGCGCCCGCGGGGATCCCCTTCACCGATGTGGCCGAACCCGGCCGCCAGCCGGAGTTCCCGGGGGCCGGCACGGCCCGCGCCACCGTCGTACCGGACGTTCCGGCGCTGCCGCCCGTCGCGGGCATCGCACTGCCGTCGCCGTCGCTGCTCGCCGACGGCGCACGGGTGCGGACCTCATGAGCGCGGCGGCTCCGGAGTCGGGGCGGCTCCGGGCAGCGGCTTGACGGGGACGTACTTCCGGGCGTCGAAATCGAGGACCACCGGCCGCGGCGCGGAGGCGATACCGATCTCGACCCGGTGCATGGTGCCGTCCGATCCGATCCAGTAGCGCACGGCCGGTGACGTAACCGTGCCGGTGCCGCCGCGGGTACCGGTGCCGACGCGCGGCCCTTTCATGATGTCCGTACGGTGGCCGCGCACCTGCTCCCGCCCGATCCACGCGGCCCCGTTCTGCGGCAGCAGCGCGGCGTTGTCCGGCCGGTTGCTGCCGAGGTCGAGCGCGATGGCCAGCGCGCTGTCCAGGGTCATACCGGCCGTCCGCAGCGGCCGGGTGTGCCAGCCGGACGCGGGCGGCGACGCCGGTGCGGCTGCCGGGGGTTTCGCCATGGGGCGTACGAGAACGGTGGTGGCCGTCCAGCGGATCAGCCCGTCGCTGGACGCGTCCCGCCCGGTCCCGCGCACCACTCCGTAACCCGTGTGGGTGCGGTAGTCCACGGATCCGGTGATCACCAGCCCGCCGGCGACGTTCGGCACGGTGATCGTCACCGCCCGGCCGCCCGCCCGGTAGTTGAGAAACCGGGTGACCGCGAGCCGGTCCACCTCGTCCGTGGTCAACGCCCGCTGGGTGGCGGGTTCACCGTCGTCACCGAGGAGGACGAAGGCTCCGGTCGCGGCAGCCGCGATACCGCCGGCGACGGCCGCTGCCAGGGCCGATCGTGACCATCGGCGGGGCCGGGCCGTCGCCTCGGGCCCCGGGAGACGCCGCCTGGTGCCGGTGCTCCGCGCACCGGCGCTCCGCGGTTCGGCGTCCCGCGCTCTGCTGCTCCATAGGCTCCGCACGCGGCGCGATGGTAACAGCTCTCGCCGAGGCGCCGTCAAACTGCGCAGCCGCCGGACATGACGTCGCGTCAACTGTAGGCTCTGCACGGGAGAGTTGTTGGATTTGCGTGTGCTTGTGGCGAGGTAAAGGAGCGCTATGCGATTAGGTGTACTACTGCGGCTGGGGCTGTCCGGCCTGCTCCTGACCGGGGGCGGCACGGGTCTGGTCCTGACCGGCGCCGGACCGGCCGGAGCGGCGGCCCCTGACGGCACCCTGACCGTCGAGGTACTGCGGGACTTCTTCGGCACCGGCGTGATCAACGCGACCATGGATGTGCCTCAGCGGGGAATGGTCGTCGTCGTCAGCGACCCCGCGGGCAACCGGGTCACCGGTGTCACGGACGTCACCGGAAGAGTCGTCGTACCGCCGTCGAGCGAACTGACCGGCGGCCGGTACCGGGTCGACGTCACCATCCCGGAGACCTACCGAGACCATCTGCGGGCGGCGCCCGCTTCGACCGCGCCGAACCATTTCGACAGCTTCACCTCGTTCGTGGACGTCTCGGACGGCAAGGACGATTCGGTGACCACCGGGGTCTGGAACCCGGCCGACTACACACTGCCCGAATCCCGCTACTTCGTACCGATCCAGAGTGGTGCGGGCGGGACGGACACCAGGGCACTGGTGGCCTTCGGGACGGACGCCCGGGGCACCTGTCCCGCGCAGGAGGCGTGCCCGGAGGTCCTCAATACCCAGGACCAGGTGGGTACGACCTACGGACTGGCCTACGACCGGTACCGCAAGCAGCTGTTCCAGTCGGCGTTCGCCCGGCGGTTCACCGAGTACGGGCCCAAGGGCGGTAACGCGATCTACATCACGCCGGCCGACGGCGGGCGTGCCCCGACGCTGTTCGCGACGGTCCCGGGCGCCACGGAGACACCGCACGACACGAACAATCTGATCAAGGACGCCGGGTTCACCGACGCGCCGGGCAAGGAGAGCATCGGCGGGCTGGCCCTGTTGGAGGACGGCTCGACCCTGTGGGCGGTGAATCTGCTCACCCGCAGCCTGGTCGGTTTCGACGCGACCGGGGCCACCGCCTCGGCGCCCGAGAAGACCGTGCGGATCCCGGATCCCGGCTGTGCCGCGGACGGGGACTGGCGTCCGTTCAGCGTGGCCGCCCATGACGGCAAGCTGTACGTCGGGGGTGTGTGCAGCGCGGAGAGCACGGGGAAGCGTGCGGACCTGAAGGCCGTCGTCGCCGCGTACGACGGCGAGGACTTCACCACCGTGCTGTCCCAGCGGCTGGACTTCGAGCGCGGGAGTGTGCTCACCGGCCGTCCCGAGGAACAGGGCAGGTACTGGAACCCGTGGAACACCGATCTGGAGGACTGGGACAGCTTCAGCGCCGGCGGTCCGATGATCAATCCGCAGCCGGCACTGGCGAGTATGGCCTTCGCCCGCGACGGTTCGCTGATCCTCGGCTTCCGTGACCGGTTCATGGATGTCGTGAGCTGGGGTGGGCTGGACCCGAGGCCGGGCCGGGACACACCGCAGCACGGTATGTCCGGCGGTGACATCAACATGGCCTGCGCCAAGCCCACCGGCGGCTACGACTGGGAAGGCACCGGGATCTGTCCCGACCATGCGACGGATCCGAGACTCGACGGGGTGCAGCCCGGCAGCGTCGTCGAGTACTTCCCGGGTGACTACTTCCCGAACGACGGCTCCGCGACCCAGCCGGGGCCGCACCAGGAGTCCGCGCTGGGGTCGGTCGCCTACATCCCGCAGCAGCAGTGGATCGTCAGCACCCAGATGGACCCGACCGGCCGGGTCATCACCAACGGAACCGGCTACTACAACGTCGCCACCGGCCTCGGCCCCGGCAACGACCCGGTCAACAACGCGTACGAATTCGTCGGGCCGAACCAGAACGGGTTCGGCAAGGCGGGCGGCCTCGGTGACATCGCGTACGCCGCGGCGAACGCACCGATCCAGATCGGCAACGTGGTCTGGTACGACGGCGACCGCAACGGCCTCCAGGATCCGGGGCACGTGCTGCTGCCGGACGCGACGATCAACCTCCTGGACGCCGAGGGCGAGAAGGTCGCCACGACCACGACCGATGCCGCGGGCGAGTACTACTTCGGCGGGGTCGGCGCGGACTACACGCTGACCCCGGGCGCCGAGTACACCGTGCAGTTCGACGTGTGCACGGCGGACACCAGCAAGGTGCCGGGCCGGCCGGACGCCGCCGACCTGCGGTTCACTCTGCCGCGCGCCGCCGGTGACCGGGTGCACGATTCCAATGTGACCCCGCCGACCACCGGACGGCTGTGCAACGGGTACGCCCCGGTCACCGCGCCGGCCACGCCCGGCGGGGTCGATCACACGATCGACGCCGGTGTGTACATTCCGGAGCCGGTATCACCGTCCCCGACACCGACAGCGACGTCTTCCCCGTCCCCGACACCGACCGCGTCAACGGCACCACCCACGTCGCAGCCGACAGCACCCAACGCCCCGGCACCGTCCGGACGTCCGCCGAAGGGTTCTCTCGGCCAGACCGGTACGGCCGGTGTCGCAGGCATCCTCGCCCTCGCCGCCGTACTGCTCGGCGCGGGTGCGGCAGCGGTCGTCGTCACCCGGCGGCGGCGCGCAAGGCGCCACTGATACGAGAGGCATGAGAAGTACCCGGGAAGGACCGGGAACACCCGACGGGCCGGTGCGGCGCACCGGCCCGTCGGCCTGCGTACCCGGGTGCCGTTGCCGCGGGCCGGGCGGGGGGCCGGGGGTGGTCGGCTTCAGGGGCGGGTGACCGGATCCGGGTGCACCGGGTCCAGGGAGGGGTAGTCGGTGTAGCCCGCCTCCCCGCCGCCGTAGAAGCCCTTCGGCCGCGCCTCGTTGAGGCCTGCGCCGATACGGCAGCGGGTGACCAGGTCCGGGTTGGCGAGGAAGTCCCGGCCGAAGGAGACCAGGTCCGCGCCCCGGGCGAGGGAGTCCGCGGCGGCCTCCGGCTTCTCCCGGTCCGCCGGGAGGGGCGTGACCATGAGCGCCGTGGGCCACAGCTCCCGGATCGCCGGGTCGAGTTCCGTACCGGTCTCGCCGTGGTGGAGATAGGCGGTCCCCAGCGGTGCGAGTGCGCGGACGAGGGCCGTGTAGGTGCCGTACGGGTCGCTCTCGTCGAGGCCGCCGAAGGGGTGGGACGGGGAGATCCGTACGCCGACCCGGTGCGGGCCGACGGTGCCGGCCACGGCACGGGTGATCGCGACGGTGAGCCGGATACGGCCCTCGGTGTCGCCGCCCCAGCGGTCGGTGCGGAGATTGGCGTTCTCCGCGAGGAACTGGTGGAGCAGATAGCCGTTGGCGGCGTGGATCTCGACTCCGTCGAGCCCCGCGGCCACCGCCCGGCAGGCGGAGTGGACGAAGTCGTCGATCAGCTCCCCGATGGCGTCCTCGGTGAGGGTGTCAGGGGTGACGGCGGGCACCCGGCCGCCGGGGGTGTGGACGAGGGTGCCGGCGGCCACGGCCGAGGGGGCGACCGGCCGGACGCCCTCGGGCAGGAAGTCCGGGTGCGCCAACCGGCCCGCGTGCATGAGCTGGAGGAAGACGCGACCGCCCGCCGCGTGGACCCCGTCCGCGACTCGTGCCCAGCCGTCCTGGTGGGCGTCGGTGAACAGACCGGGCGCTTCGGGGCCGATGGCTCCGGCCGCGGCCGGGTGGGTGCCCTCGGCGACGATCAGCCCGGCCGTGGCGCGCTGGGCGTAGTAGTGCGCCATCAGCGCGCTCGGCGTCCCGTCGGCCTCCGCGCGGGCCCGGCTCATCGGGGCCATGACCATGCGGTTGGGCAGGGTGAGGTCACCGAGCCGGGTGGGCTCGAAGAGGGCGGCGGGCGCGTGCACGGGAGTGTCCTTTCATGAGCCGGCGGTAAGACTGCGGCGGTGCGGCGGTGGTGGGTTCAGAGGGTCCAGGCCTCGGCGAGCAGTTCGTACGAGCGCAGCCGGGCGTCGAAGTCCCATGCCTCGCCGAGGATCATCAGCTCGTCGGCGCCGGTGCGGCCGGCCAGGGCCTCAAGGCCGCGGCGGACGGTGTCGGGAGTGCCGACGTACGACTCGGCGAGCATGGCGTTCACCGTCTGTGCCTCCTGGGGCGACCAGAGGGCGTCGATATCGTCCACCGGCGGGCGGAACTCCATGCCGCCGCGGAAGTGGGTGAGGAACTTCTGCTGGAGCGAGCTGAAGATCCGTACCGCTTCGCGCTCGGTATCGGCGACGACGGCGTTGGCGGCGACGATCGCATACGGCTTCGCCAGGGCCGCCGAGGGGCGGAATCCGGCCCGGTACTGCTCCAGCGCGGGCAGGAGCTGGTCCGGCGAGAAGTGGGAGGCGAAGACGAACGGCAGTCCCTCACGGGCGGCGAGGGCGGCGCCGAAGGTGCTGGAGCCCAGGATGAAGACGGGCACGCCGGAGCCCTCGCCGGGGATGGCGCGGACCTTGCGTTCGGCGCTGCCGGGGGCGAGGTAGCCGCGGAGTTCGGCGGTCAGCTCCGGGAAGTCGGCGCCGCTCCGGTGCTCGCGCCGCAGGGCACGGGTGGTCCAGGGGTCGGTGCCGGGGGCACGGCCGAGACCGAGGTCGATCCGGCCCGGGTGGTAGGCGGCGAGGGTGCCGAACTGCTCGGCGACGATGTACGGGGCGTGGTTGGGCAGCATGACGCCGCCCGCGCCGACGCTGATCCGCTCGGTGGCCGCGGCGACCTGGCCGATGATGATCGACGTCGCGGAGGAGGCCATGGCCGGGGTGTTGTGGTGCTCGGAGATCCAGAAGCGGCGGTAGCCGTACGCCTCGGTGGCGCGGGCCAGCGCGACGGTGTTCGCGAGGGCCTCGGCGGCCGTCCCGTCGTTGCGGATCGGGGCGAGGTCCAGGACGGAGAGCGGGGTTCCGGTGGAGCTGTTCATTTCCGTTTCTTTCGGCTTCTTCTGATTTCTTTCGGTGGTTTCTTCACTGGTTCTCGCCGGGGTGCGGGGTGCCCGCCCGGAGCCGTGAGGGGGCTCCGGGCGGGCGCCCGCACCGCCTTGCCGCGGGAGCTGCGATCAGATCTGCGGCTTCGGGTGCGGCGGCGATACGTCGAAGGACGAGTGCGCACCGCCGAGCGCCCGGGACTCGGGCAGCCAGGACGAGACGATCAGGCTGGTCCGGTCCATGAGCTGCTCGGCTCCGAGCTGCCCGGGCAGGAAGCGGCCGAAGGCGTCCAGCCGCTCCAGGTACTCCAGGCCCTTGGAGACGGCGACGGCCGGGTCGGCGTCGCCGGACTTCTCGGCGACGGTGAGGATGCCGATCTGCTTCTCCTCCGGCTGGAACATCAGCCAGACGCTGGACAGACCCTGCTTCTCGGCCTCGTCGCGGATCGCGGGCCACACCTCGGCGAGCAGTTCCGCGACATTCTCGTCCGTGTAGGAGTACCGCTCGAACCGGTTGATGTGGTGCGAGGTGGCCATCGGCTTGAAGTCGTGGGCGCCGGTGACCTTCCAGTAGTGCTTGTCCACACCCGGGAAGCGCGACCAGAACTTCACTCCCGGCTCGGGGTACAGCTCCTCGTTGGTGAAGTGGTTGTAGTCGAGGACGTTCTCCCAGGTGTCGAAGAGGTAGCGGCCGCCGATGTACTTCACACCGGTGGCCGGGTCGAAGCGCAGCGGGGTGTACTTGTGCCGCATTCCGGGGCGGATGTCCATGTTGGGGCGCTCGCGCTCCAGCATGTCGACGAGGTCCTGCGTCGAGTAGCGGTCATCCAGGGGGAAGTCGGAGGTGAAGGCGGCCTCCGCCTTGACGGGTCCGGTCTCGTAGCCGCGGACGTCCATGACTTTTCCTCTCTTGCTGACAGTGCGTAGGGGTGCCCGTACGATCCGGAATCACAACCGGACCGCTCGGTCATGTTCTGAACCGTAGCACAGAACATGACCGCGCGGTCCGGTTAGCGTGGAGAATGTGACCGATCGGTCCGGTTATGTACGATGGGCCCATGCAAAGAGCCGACGCCGTACGCAATCGACGCCTGCTGATGGACGCCGCGACCGCCGAGTTCGCCGAGAACGGCATGGACGTGTCGATCACCCGCATCGCCACGCGCGCCGGAGTGGGCAAGGGAACCGTCTTCCGCCACTTCGACACCAAGGAACAGCTCCTGGCGGAGATCTTCAGCGACCGCCTCGAAGAGCTGGTCGCCGCCGGGGAGCGGCTGTCGGGGGCCGACGACCCCGGGGCCGCGCTGTTCGAGTTCATGACCGTCGGAACCGAGATCCAGGCCCGGGACCGGTCCTTCTGTCAGGCCGCTGCCGCGCTCTCCCGGTCCGAGGCCACCGTCCGCACCTCCCGCGAACGCCTCGCCGATATCGCCCAGACCCTCGTCACCCGCGCCCAGGAGGCCGGGGCGATCCGTGACGACATCACCGGTCTCGATATCGTGCTGCTGCTCAGCGCCGCTTCCCAGGCGGTCCTCAGTATCAGCGAGGAGGCTCCCGGCCTCTGGCAGCGGTATCTGTCGATGATCTTCGACGGCCTCCGGCCCCGGGCCGCCGGTCCGCTGCCGGTGCCCGCGCCGACCCGGGCCCAGTTCACCGGATAGCCGGCGCGGGACAGCCGAAGCCGAAAGGCCCTGAACGACGCCTCCCGCGGCGCTGTTCAGGGCCTTCTGTGTTCGTATGGTGCGGTTCGCAGGGTGCGGGGTCGCAGGGTGCGGTGCCTCACGCCGCCTTGGACAGGGTGGACCGGTCGCCGCGTTCGGTCCGCTCGGTCCGCTCGGTCCGTTCGGTACGGGGCGTATAGCGGACGGCGGCCGCCGGGCCGGTCGTGGCTGCCCGTCCGTCGCCGCGCGGCCACAGGAAGAACGCTCCGGCGGTGCCCGTCGCGGCCAGGACCGCGAGGACGGACCAGGTGAGGGTGAAGCCTCCGGTCGTGCCCAGCCGGCCTGCGACGGGGTAGGTGATCAGCCAGGCCAGGTGGGACAGGGAGAACTGGGCCGCGAACGCCGCGGGGATCCCGTCCCGTTCGACGGAGTCGCGGATGACCTTGCCGGTCGGGGTGACGATCAGGGCCATACCGATGCCGATCACGGCCCAGACGATCGCCGTACCGGTGCCGGTGGCGAGGCCGGCCGCGACGAGTGTCACCGCGGCGGCGGTACCGCCGACGAGGACTCCGGCGCCGGTCATCATGGTGGTGCGGGCGCTGATCCGGTCGAGTACACGGGGCAGGACGAGGGCGGCCAGGAGGGTTCCGGCGCCGGAGGCGGCGAGCATCCGGGCGACGTCCGACTGGGATCCGCCCAGTTCGTCACGGACGTAGTTGACGGTGTTGACGACGACGATCGACCCGGCCGCCGCGACCACGAGGTTGAGGGCCATGACGCCGCGCAGCCGCGGTGTCCCGAGGAAGGTCCTGATGCCGGCGGCCGCCTTGTCCCAGGCCTTGGTGTGGGTGCCGGGGCGGGCGTTCGGGATGCGCGTCGCCAGGACGAGGACGGCGGAGACGAGGAATCCGGCGGAGGTGCCCAGGAACAGCCAGTTGAAGCTCATGAACGACAGGGCGACGGCCGCCAGTACGGGGCTGAGCAGGCTCTCCATGGTGTAGGCCACCTGGGAGGCGGACAGGGCCCGCGTGTAGTCGGACTCGTCGGTGACGATGTCGGGGATGACGGCCTGGAACGTCGGGGTGAACGCCGCGGAGGCGGACTGGAGCAGTCCGATCAACACGTAGATGTGCCAGACCTCGGTGACGAACGGCAGGGCCAGGACCACGGCGCCGCGGACCACGTCGAGGGCGACCAGGAACGTCCTCCTGGGGAGCCGGTCGGCGTACGCGGCGGCCAGCGGGGCTATGACCACGTACATCACCATTTTGACGGTCAGTGCGGTGCCGAGCACCATTCCGGCGCTCGGGCCGGCGAGGTCGTACGCGAGGAGCCCGAGGGCCACGGTGGTCAGCCCGGTGCCGAAGAGGGCGATGACCTGGGCGCCGAACAGGCGCCGGTAGTCGCGGATGGCGAACAGACTCATGACGGTTCCTTCCGTCTCCGTGCGGCGGGGCACGGTCCCGGGGCGGGGGCCGTGCCCCGCGGATACAGGCGGGGGTGTCTCTACTCATCGGTGTCGCTCCCCGGGGTGAGTCCGGCGAGCAGATTGAAGGAGCCGGTGAGGACGTTGAGCGCGACGACGCCGACGACATCGGCGATCGCACGGTCGCTGTAGCCGTACTCCCGCAGTGCGGTGATCTGTTCGCCGGTGATCGACGCCGGCTCGCGGTGGACCTGGAGGGCGAGGGAGACGATCGCCGCGATCGCGGGATCGGCCGAGGTGCCCGCGCAGGCTCGCGCGATCTCCTCCTCGCTCACTCCCAGGGCGCGGGCGGCCTCGACGTGCGCGTCGAGACAGAGTCCGCATCCCTGCCGGACCTGGACGGCCATGGAGATCCGTTCGCTGATCCTGCGGTCGAGTTCGGCTCGTCCCATGGCCCGGCTGAGCTGGAGATATCCGCCCAGTACGGCCGGTGAATGCGCCATCGTGGAGACCATGTCGCCGAGGTGTCCGTGGCGGGAGGCCAGATCGGCGAGGAGGTCGCGCGAGGCTCCGACCGCCGTATCGGGCGTGAGTCGGGTCAGGCGGGGCATGACGCTCCTGTTCCTGCGGTCAGTGGTGCGCGTGGGCGCCGTGGCGGTGGCCCTGGTGCTCGGGTGCGGTCCGGGATTCCGCTCGGGGTGCCGCCTGGGGGCGAAGTGCGGGGGTACGGACCGTGAATTCGGCGGTCCGGACGGTGCCTTCGTGCTGGAAGTCCAGGTAGAGGCGGTAGGTGCCGGCCGAGGGGGCGACCGCCATGAAGGTGATCCCGGGTCCCGGTGCGGTGGTGCCGTCGCCGGGTTCGCCCTCCGGGTGGACATGGAGGTAGCCGAGGTCTCCGGCCCTCAGCGCCACGAGATGCCCGTACGCGGCGAGATAGGGCTGGAGGTCGGTGACGGGGCTGCCGTTCCGGCTGACGGTGAGGGTCAGCTCGCTCGCCTCGCCCGGGAGAAGCTCGCCGTCGAGCGCGACGCTGTACTCACCGATCAGCGCGGTACCGGTGGCCTCGGGAAGCGGCTGCGGGTCGTACTGTCCGGCGACCGAGGCGTCGATGCCCAGCGTGATGGATCCGCTGTGGCCGACCGGGTGGACATCGGCGAAGAACCGCCAGTCCCCGGGCTCCAGGGCCAGTTCGACGCTCCAGGTGCCCTGCTCGTCCCGTACCGGGTGGACGTGCTGGAAGTGGGCGGTGTCGCGGCGGACGGCTATGAAGTGCAGCTCCTTCTCGTGTTCGGGCGTGTACTCGGTCACGGGCCGCCCGTCCGGGCCGATCACCCGGAAGCGGACCGGTTGAGCGCCGGCCGTGAAGATCGCGGTGTCCAGCTCCAGGGTGTAGCCGCTTTCGGAGACCGCGAGGCCGCCGGGGCGGGCTCCGCCGTGCGCGGCGTGGGCACCGTGGCCGGCGTGGGCGCTGTGACCGCCATGACCGGCGTGACCGGCGTGGCTGCCATGGGCGCCGTGGTCGCCGTGACCGGTGTGGGCGCTGTGGCCGGTCTGGCCGTGGCCGGAGTGGTTCGTCATGACATCTCCCTGGGTGTGCTGCGCCTTCCGGCGGTGTCCCCGGCGGGACAACGATCTCAATGTATACCCCCCGGGGGTATCTAGTCCAGGGGGTATTTCCGGAGAGGGCCATGGAGGATTCCCGGGAAAGGCGCCGAAGTGGGCCGGGCGCGGCCATGCGGAGGCCGTTTGGAGCAGGGGAAGGTCACCGTCTGTCGACCGGATCGCGCTGGACCTGCTCGACGCCCATCCGGAGGCGTTCGGGGACGGAGCGGGCATCCCGCTTCCGGAGGAGCCGGTCCGGACGGCCGGGGAGGGAGGGTGCGGTCTGGCCCGCTGGGCCTCGACCGGCTCGGGCGCGTCCCTCGCGAGCCGAAGGACGCTTTCACCCTCCGGATCGGTGGTCTGCCGGTGGATTTCCGCTCCCGCCGGTGCCCCTGGAACGCGGCGGCGCTGCGGCCGGCCGACGGCATGCGCGCCTTCGCGGCGACCGGTCCCCGGCGGCACGAGGAGTGGCAGGCGGAGCCCGTATCCGTGCGCTTCCGGCCGGGCCGGGATGCCGTCGCGGCGAACGCCCGGACCCTGCAAGGGCGTCTTCCGGTCGTTCGGGGCCTGCTGACGGCGGGTCGGTGGTGTGTCGGCGGCCGGCGGGGGTGTCCGGCCACGTACCGGGGGGGGTACGGCTTCGGGAACCGGCCGCCCGGGAGGTCCCGCGCTCGCGGGCCCGGCGGGCGGGCGGCCGGTTCCCGTGCGGGTCAGGCCTTCTTGAAGGAGTCCCAGAACTCGTCGAAGGTCAGCATGCCGTCGCCGTTGCCGTCCTTCGACTTGATGACCGCCTCGGCGACCGTCTCGGTGACGTTGAAGTCACCCAACTGCGCCATCACGCTCTTGTACTCGGCCGCGGTGATCAGACCGTCGCCGTCGAGGTCGTACCGGTCGAACGCTTTGCGGGCCTCGTCGATGTCCGCCACTGTGTTCCGCCCCTTCTCGGTGCTCTGTTGACGGAGATCAGATTATCGGGGCGGCCCTGTGGACAACTCCAAGGGGCGGGCCGACCGGTCGGGCAGCATGGGGCCATGAGCGACGAACTGTGGCAGCTCCTCGACGCCGCGGCGCACGGCAGGTTCCCCGTGCCCGACGGCCGGACCGCCGTCATCGGCAGGCCCCGCGCCCGGGACGAGGGCGTGCTGGCCTTCACCGCGCATTCGGTCGTCTTCACGGACGAGGACCCGGAGTGGGTGCGGAAGCAGCTCGCGGCGGCCCCGGCCGACCCGTTCGCGGCTGCGATGAACCCGCATTTCCTGGCCGCGATGCTGGAGCGTACGGGCCGCCGGATGGGCACGATCGACATGATGTCGGTGGCTCCGGCGCTCCCCGGGAGACCGGAACTGCCGCTGCGGGAGATCGGCGACCCCTCGCACCCCCGGGTGGTCCGGGCCGGGACGTTCCGGGACGGGGTGCGGGCCTGGGCGGCCGACGGCGGCACCGTGCTGCTGGGGCGGGGCCTGGCGGGCCGCTGGGAGTGCGCGGTCGAGGTGGACGAAGAGGCCGGAGGCAAGGGGCTCGGCTCCGCTCTGGCCCTGGCCGCGCGGCAGCTGGTGCCGGGACGTGCGGTCTGGGCGCAGATAGCCCCGGGGAACGCCCGCAGTGTGCGGGCGTTCCAGTCGGCCGGGTTCTCCGCCGTGGGCTCGGAGGCCCTCTTCTCCTCCGGCTCTTCCGGCTGACCGGCCGCGCCGCAGGACGTCCGGCGGACCGTCGGCAGGCGCAGGACCGGACAAGAGCACCGCGGAAGCCTCAGCAGGGAAAGGAGGCAGGCGGCTCTCAGGCCGCGGGGACGAGCACAGGGCGCTGGGCGGGGACCGCCTGGGGGACGGACACCAGGGCCGGCTGGGTGGTGGCGGGGGCGGTCCCGCCGGGCGCCTTCTCCACGGTCGCCGCCGGATAACCGGCCCGCCAGGGCTCGTAGTGCGGGTTGTCCCGGCACTCGTTCATGATCTCGATCTTCTTCTCCTTGTCGACGGGGCAGACCCCGACGATGAACTGCCGGGCCACCCCGCCGGGGAAGGCCACCTCGACCTGGTCGGCGTACTTATGGGTGTCGCCGATGGTCTTGTTCACATCGACCCCGCCCGGTGCGTCGATGTAGTAGTTCCACCCGTTCTTCCAGGACTTGTACAGGTCGTGGTTGTAGCTGGTGGAGACATAGGGGGACGGCTGGTTGACGAGGACGTACTTCTCGATGTCGTACTGGCCGTCCAGCGGCGCCTTGGGGTGGAAACCCTCCTCGAAGACGATCTCGGGGCCGCGTCCGTCGGTGCGGTAGAGCTGAAGGCAGTTGGTGCGCCAGGAGGGAGCGGGGGTGATGCGGTTGATGTCGACGCGCCGGTCGGCGGCGGCGTAGAGGCGGTCGTCGACCGCGGGACAGGAGTTGGCGGGCGCGGCGGCCGACACGGGGGCCGCGGCGGGCCGGGCGGGGGCGACGGGGCCGGCGGTGGCCGCACCGGCGGCCGGGAGCAGCGCGGCGGAGAGGGCGAGGGCGACCACGGCGGCGCGGCGCCGCGGACGGGACGGGATCATCATGATGATCACCATCCCGGTCCGGCGGTACGGCAGGGGGCAAGGTCACCCACCCGTAGGCGGGTTGACCCGGCGCCTTGACCCGGCGCGGGCGGGGCCGCTCGCCCGTCCGGGCCGTCCGGATCGACGAGCGGACCCCGTGGGGGGGTGGGGGTGTGGGGGGTGTGGGGAAGCAGGGCAGAGGGCCGGCGGCGGGGCGGGGAGGGGGAGGGGGGCGGGGGGTCAGCGGAAGACGCCGGTGTGGCCCAGGGAGTAGCGTCCCGGCTGCGGATAGAACGCCAGCCCGTGGGGGCCGTCACCGACCGGGATGCGGGCCAGTTGTTTTCCGGTGGCGGTGTCGATGGCGTAGACCTCGGAGTCGTACCGTCCGGAGAGCCAGAGGACCTTGCCGTCGGCGGAGACTCCGCCCATATCGGGGCTGCCGCCGTCGGGGAGCCACCACTTCTTGGTCAGCTTGTTGCTGGGGAAGTCGAAGACGGAGACGGAGCCCTCGCCGCGGTTGGGGATGTACATCTCCTTGGAGTCCCGGCTGATGTAGAGGCCGTGGGCGCCCTCGCCGGTGGGGAGCAGGGTGGGCTTGGTGAACTTCTCGCCGTCCAGGACCCAGATGCCGTGGGCCATCATGTCGGCGATATAGAAGGTCTTGCCGTCCGGGGAGATCTTCACATCCTGCGGCATCGCCCCGTCGAGGGGGAGTTTCTGCTGGCCGACGACCTCCATCCGGGCCGTGTCGACCTTCAGAAGCTCTCCGGAGAACTCGCAGGAGACGATGAAGTAGCGCCCGTCGGCGGAGAAGTCGGCGTGGTTGACGCCGTAGCAGGTGACGGGGGTGGTCTTCTTCCGCTCCATGGTGTGGGGATCGCGGAAGACGAGTTCCCGGTCCATGGAGGCCATCACGACGGCGTACTTGCCGTCGGGTGTGAAGTAGAGGTTGTACGGGTCGTGGACCTCGACCTCCTTGCCCGCTTTCCCGGTGGCGGGGTCGATGGGGGTGAGGGTGTGCCCCCGGTTGTTGTTGACCCAGAGGGTCTTCAGATCCCAGGACGGCACGACGTGCTGGGGCTGGACACCGACCGGGATCGTCTCGACGACCCGGTAGGTGGTGGGGTCGATCACGGAGACGGTGTTGGAGTTGGTGTTGGGGACGTACACCTTGGTGGGGAAGTTCTTCACGACGGGCGAGAGCTTGTTGGGCCGGTCGGCCGCGTAGAGGTCCTTGGGGTCGAGGACCGGCGGCATCCCGGGCAGTCCGGCGGGGACCGCGGGCTTCGCCGGTTTGCGCGCGGCGGCGGCGCCGGTCTTCTCCGCGGTGGTGGAGGCGCCGGTTTCGGTACCGCAGCCCGCGATCAGGGCGAGCGCGGCGGCGGCGAGCAGCACCCGGGGGCGGCGGGCGGGCCGCCGGGGGCGGCGCCGGACGGGCGTGGTGGGGTGGGGAGGGTGCATCAGCTCAGCAGCTCCGTGGTGGTCACCGCGCGCAGTCCGCGGCGGTGGAGGTCGTCGAGGAGGGCGGGCAGTGCGGCGACCGTGTCCGCATAGCCGAAGTGGAGGCTGACCACCGATCCGCGGTGGATCTGCCCGGCGACCGTACGGGTGACGGCCGCGGCGCCGGGCGAGGTGGCGTCGAGGGAGTCGAGGTCGTAGGAGAGGACGTGCGGATATCCGGCGCGCCCGGCGAGCCGGACGACGAGCGGGGTCGCGGTCCGGGTCCGTGAGGGCCGGAACCAGGTGCCGATGGAGCCGGTGAGCCTGCGCAGCCGGTCGGCGCAGCCGGTGATCTCCGCATAGGCCTCGGCCTCGGGCAGTTCATTGACCGAGACATGGTTCATCGTGTGGTTGCCGAGGTCGTGTCCGCCGTCGAGGATCCGGCGGGCCATCCCGGGGTACTGGTCGAGCCAGCTCCCGACGGCGAGGACGGTGATCCGGGCTCCGGCGCGTTCGGCCTCGGCCAGGACGGCTCGGGCGGTGGCCGGGTCGCCCGCGCCGTGGAAGGTGAGGGCGACCCGGTCCCGGCCGGTGGGGCCGTGGCTGATCTGGGCGGGCTGCCCGGGGTGGCGGCGGGGTGCGGGCGCGGCGGGCCGCTGCCCCGCGGGGCGGGCCGCCGCGTCGGCCGGTGCGGTGGCGGCGGGGCGGGCCGGCGGGGGCGCGGCAGGGGCCCGGCCGCCGTCGGCGCAGCTTGTGGCGAGGGCACCGGCGGCAGCGGCCCCGGCGGCGGCCCGCAGGGCACGACGGCGGTCGATCGGGGTCACAGTAGAGGACGTTAGGCAGAGAATGCTACGAAAGTACCGATTAGACCGACTTAGGTAGTTTCGCGAGTGGAGCGCAATATCATTGCACCGTAAAAACACGCCCCCACACGGGCGATTCCGCAAGGATTACGAGGCGAGTGCCCCATCTCACCTGAGATCCTCGCGCGAACCGCCCAGTTTGGCAGGTAATGACCGATTCGCTCATTTGGGAGTTGTTTCACGGTCTGCCATAGTCGGAGTTACGACCTCCTCCGACCCGAGCTCGGTCGTTATCAGCAGCCGTGGAACCACCCCCCTGTCCACGGCGCTCCCCAGCAGCCCCCGCCCGCCGCACACCGGCATCCGTGGGGGCTTCTGGGGTATCCGGGGGCGCAACGGCCTTGGACCGGATTCCCCGCGCGGACCCCGGTCCGCGACGGGGCGCCGCCCGCACGCGGGCGGCCGTCATCTCGAACCGGGCTGCGGGACCCTCATCTCGAACCAGGTCGTCTTGCCGCGCGGCAGCAGGTCCACCCCCCACCGGTCGGAGAGCTTGTCCACCAGGTAGAGCCCCCGCCCGCTGATATCCATCGGCTGGACCGGCAGCAGACAGGGCAGTCCGCGCGAGGGATCGCGCACCTCGACCCGGATCCAGCCGGGCCGGCGCGTCATCCGCAGTCCGAAGACCCGGGCGCCGGTGTGCCGGACCGCGTTCCCCACCAGTTCGGAGACGAGGAGGACGGCCGATTCGGCGGTCTGGGCGGGGAGGGTCCACTGACGGACGATCACGGAGTGGGTCAGCCGCCGGGCGGTGGCCGCGGATTCGGGACGGGACGGGAGCCGCACCTCCTCCAGCGAGGGGTCACCGAACAGCTCCAGCGCCTTCAGGCCCTGCTCGTCCTCGATGGCGGTCATCCAACGGATCGCGGTCACGCCGTCACGCTGCCGCGGTTGTTCCGCACCTTCGAGGCCCGCCATGCCCCCATCATGGCTGCTGAGCGCGGATTCCGTGGCCTTTCCAGCGGAATAGGGCCCCCGGAACTGCACATTCCGGGGGCCCGCGGTGGCATATGTCAGTGGCCCCATGGGGCGAGTCGTGCCCACCCTGAGCTGCGTTGACACCTTGTCAACAATGCGCCCCGGGAGATCCGAACAGGCCGCAGCCTTAAGGCGCAGGTAAGGCGGCCTTAAGGGAACGGCAAGGTGCAGTACGGGATGCTCCGGTAGCCGTCAGAGGTCCTCGGTGCCGGTGAAGACCGCTTTCCCGGGGCCCTCCGCCACAAAGCTGCGCATCCCTCGCTCCTTGTCCTCCGTGGCGAACAGCCCGGCGAACCAGTTCCGTTCGACCGCGAGCCCGGTGTCGATATCCGCCTCCAGACCCACGTCCACGGACTCCTTCGCCGCCCGCAGCGCCAGCGCCGGGCCCTTGGCGAGCCGGGCGGCCCAGGCATGGGCGGCCCCGTAGACCTCGTCGGCGGGGACGACCCGGTCCACCAGGCCGATCTCCAGCGCCTCGGCCGCCTTCACCTGACGCCCCGTGAAGATGAGGTCCTTGGCCCGCGAGGGGCCGATCAGCCGGGACAGCCGCTGGGTGCCGCCGGCACCGGGGATCAGCCCGAGGAGGATCTCGGGCTGGCCCAGCTTCGCGTTGTCGGCGGCGATCCGGTAGTCGGCGCAGAGGGCCAGCTCGCACCCGCCGCCCAAGGCGTAGCCGGTCACCGCCGCCACCACCGGTTTGGGGATCCGGGCGACCGCCGTGAATGCGTCCTGGAGCGCCCGCGACCGGGCGACCATGCCCGCATGGTCGATCTCCAGCATCTCCTTGATGTCCGCACCGGCGGCGAACACCTTCTCACCGCCGTACAGGATCACGGCCCGGACGTCGGGGCGCTCCCCGGCCTCTTCGGCCAGCTCCCGCAGCCGGTCCTGGAGGGCGATGTCGAGCGCGTTCATCGGGGGGCGGTCCAGCCGGATCGTACCGACGCCGCCGGCTACTTCGAGGGAGACAGTGCTCATACGAGGAGGCTAACCGCGCGGGACGGCGCGGCAGGCCGTGCGTTGAATCACAGCCGTACCGTGCCGCGGTACCGCGTACGCGCCCGGCGCCCCGTGCCCGCACCGCGCCGCGCTGCGGTACCGCGTACGTGTCCGGCGTCCCGCCCCGGCAGCGGACTGTGCCGCGGTACCGCGTACGCGCCCGGCGACGCCGCCGGCTGCCCGGGGCCCGGCGCCCGGTTACTTCTTCCACTCCTCCCATGTCATGTTCCAGCCGCTCAGCCCGTTGTCGGGGGCGACCGTCTTGTCGCGGGAGTTGACCACCTCCACCACATCGCCGATCAGGGTGCGGTCAAAGAACCAGCCCGCCGGGGTGTCCCCGCCGCCGCCCTTCACATCGCGCAGCCCCACACAGCCGTGGCTCACGTTGGCGGTGCCGAAGATATCCGCCGAGGCCCAGTAGTTGCCGTGCAGGAAGGTGCCGGTCCGGGTGAGCCGCATGGCGTGGGGCACGTCCTTGATGTCGTACTCGCCCTTGCCGTCGGAGTCGGTGAACCCGACGGTCGCGCCGTTCATCCGGGTCACGTCGTGCATCTCGCTCACGACCATCTTCCCGTTGTACGTCATCGCGTCCGGCGCCCCGGCGGTGATCGGCAGGGTGGCGATCAGGCTGCCGTCCTGCCGTACCTCCATCGTCTTGGCCTCGGCGTCGACCAGGGAGAGCTGCGAGCGGCCGACGGTGAAGACGACGGTCTTGTCCTGGATGCCGTAGGCACCGGGGGCGGCTTCCACGTCCCGCAGCCCGATATCGACCGTGACCTTGGTGCCGGGCGTCCAGTACTGCTCGGGCCGGAAGTCCAGCCGCTGGTCGCCGAACCAGTGCCCGACGATCTCGACCGGCGGGTCGGACGTCACCCGGATCGCCTGCCGGACGGCGGCCCGGTCGGTGATCTTCCGGTTGAAGTCGAAGGAGACGATCATCCCGGTGCCGACGGTGGAGCGGTGCTCCGGCTTGAAGTAGCCGATGAAGCGGCTCTCGGGGACCTTGGTGGTGAAGGTGGTGTGGCGGGCGGTGCGCCTGCCGTGGCCGTCGAGCGCGACCACGTCGACGGAGTACTTGGCGGCGAGTCCGAGCCGGGTGCCCTCGGCGGGCCGCCAGCGCAGCCCGTCCTCGGAGATCGCGCCGCGTACGGCGGTGGGGGCCTCGTTCTCGATCCGGTTGACCGTGACGCGCTCCAGCCGGCCGCTGGTGAGCCGTACTTCGAGCCGGCTCTTGGGGTCGACGCCCCGGGCGCCGTCCTCGGGGGTCACCCGGATCACCTCCCCCGACACCAGCTGCGGTGGTACGACCCCGGGGTCGCCCCCCTCGCCCCCGCCCGGGGCACAGCCGGAGATTCCCGCCAACAGTCCTGCCAGTCCGACCCGTGCCACGGCGATCAGTGCGCCCCGGCCCGTCCGCTTGAGTACGTGTCTCACGCCGGTCCAACGACCACGGGCCCGCCGGGGAAACGTGGGCCGGGAACCGCGGCCCCGGGCGGGGTACCGAAACCCGGGCGGAAAACCGGATGAACGCGTCAGTGGTGAACCGTAGTCTCGGTCCTGATGCCCACTTACCCTTCACCCCAGGAGAGCGCGGCCGCGGAGCCCCCGCCCCCCACCGCGCCGGACGGTCCCCCGGCGCGGAAAAGGTCCGTGGTCCGGGTGCTGCTGCGGCTCTGGCCGTATGTGCGGCCGGTGCGCGCCCGGCTGTTCACCGCCGCCGGTGTGGCGATCGTCGCTTCGTGTCTGAGCCTGGTGATCCCCCTCGTACTGAAGTGGATCGTCGACGGGCCGGTCGCCGGCCGCGATCCCGGCGGGGTCTGGCTGGGCGCGCTGGCGCTGCTGCTGCTCGGGGTCGCGGAGGCGGTGCTCTTCGGGTTCCGCCGGTGGCTGGTGGCCCGACCGCTGGCGGGGGTGGAGGCGGCGATGCGGGCGGATCTCTTCCGGCACCTCCAGCGGGTGCCGCTGGCGTTCCACGACCGCTGGCCGTCGGGCCAGTTGCTGTCGCGGGGCACCGGTGATCTGAATCTGGTCCGGATCTTCCTCTCGTTCCCGCTGACCTTCCTCCTGGTCAACGGGGTGACCATTCTGATCGGCCTGGTGATCCTGCTGGTGCAGCAGTGGACGCTGGGGCTGATCCTGATGCTGCCGATCGTGCCGCTGGTGGTGATCTGCTCCTACTTCGAGGTCCGGTACTCCGTCGCGTCCCGGCGCGGTCAGGACCAGGCCGGGGATCTGGCGACGGTCATGGAGGAGAGCGTCCTCGGCATCCGCGTGATCAAGGGCTTCGGCCGCCACCGCAGCCAGGAGCGTTCCTTCCACGCTCTGGCGGGGCTGCTCCGCGGTACGGAGCTGCTGAAGGCGCGGATGGTGGCGGTCATCTGGGCGGTGATCACCGTCATCCCGGAGACCGCGATCGGCGCGGCGCTGGTGCTGGGCACCGTGCAGGTGGCTGACGGGGAGCTGTCCGCGGGCACGCTGGTGGCGTTCCTGTCGACGGCGCTGGCGCTGCGCTGGCCGGTGGAGTCGATGGGGTTCCTGGTGGCGCTCTGCCAGGAGGCGGCGACCGCGACGGAACGGTACTTCGAGGTGATGGACGAGCCGGAGGAGTCCGGCCACGGCGGAGCCGGGGAGCCGCCGGGCGCGGAGACACGGGACGGGGTGCCGCTGGGCGCGGCGACACAGGACAGGGAGACGCCGGGCGCGGAGTCACGCGACAGGGAGCCGCCGGGCGGGGGCGGGGGTACGGCGCCGGGGGGCTCCGGAATCCGGTTCGAGGGGGTGGCGTTCCGCTTCCCGGACGCGCCCCCGACCGCCGTTCCGGTACTCGACGGCGTCGATCTGCAGATCCGCCCCGGCGAGACGATGGCCCTCGTCGGCGCGACCGGCAGCGGCAAGACGGCCCTGACCGCCCTGGTGCCCCGGCTCCACGAGGTGACCGCCGGACGGATCACCCTGGACGGCGTCGACATCACGGCGATACCGCGCACGGAGCTGCGGACGCTGGTGTCGGTCGCCTTCGAGGAGCCCACGCTCTTCTCCGCGACCGTCGCGGAGAACGTCCTGATGGGCGCGGACGGTTCCGGCCCCGAGGCCCTGGACCGGGCGCTCGGAGTGGCCCAGGCCGATTTCGTACCGGCGCTTCCCCTCGGTGCCGACACACAGGTCGGCGAGCAGGGGCTGACCCTGTCGGGCGGACAGCGGCAGCGGCTGGCGCTGGCCCGCGCGGTCGCGGCCCGCCCCCGCTTCCTCGTCCTGGACGATCCGCTGTCCGCGCTCGACGTCCGTACGGAGGCCCGGGTGGAGGCCGCGCTCCGGCACGTACTGAAGGACACCACCGCCCTGGTCGTGGCGCACCGGCCGTCGACGGTGCTGCTCGCCGACCGGGTGGCGCTGCTGTCCGGCGGGCGGATCGCGGCCGTCGGCACCCACCATGAACTGCTGCGGACGAGTGCGGAGTACGCCTGGCTGATGTCGGGTACGGAGCGGCTCCCGGCGCCGCGGACGAACGCCGGGAAGACCGTGGAACAGGCGGAGCCCGCGGAACTCGCAGAACCTGCGGACCCCGGGGAACAGGCGGAGCAGGCGGAATCTCCGGAAGGAACGCGTCCATGACCCAGCCGACCGGATCCGGCGGACCGTCCCCGCAGCATGCGCCGGAGCGTACGCCGGAGGCCGGGGGTCCGCTCACCGTGCCGGGGGCGGCCGCGCCCGGCGGCGACCCCTTCGACCGGGACGACCTTCCCGCCACCGCGGGCGCGACCCGGGCGCTGCTGCGCTCGCTGCTCTCCCCGTACCGCGGCCGCGTGGTCCTGGTGGCGATCCTCCTGCTGCTCCAGCAGGCCGCGGTGCAGGCGGGCCCGCTGCTGGTCGCGTACGCGATCGACCGGGGCGTCCCGGCGGTCCGCGACCACGACTACGGGCCGCTGATCGCGGTCGCCGCGGGCTATGCGTCGGCCGCGTTCGGCGCCGGGCTGCTCCAGTACCTCTTCGTCACCGGTATCAGCCGGCTCAGCCAGGACGTTCTGCTCGATCTGCGGGCCCGGATCTTCCGGCACGCGCAGGCCCTCAGCGTCGACTTCCACGAGCGGTACACCTCGGGCCGGCTGATCTCCCGGTCGACGGCGGACGTGGAATCGCTGCGGGAGCTGCTGGACGAGGGCCTCCAGGAACTGATCGACGTCCTGCTGGCGTTCGTCTACATCACGGCCCTGCTGCTCTGGCTGGACCTGGGCATCGGCGCTGTCGCCATCGCCACCTTCGTCCCGCTCTCGCTGCTGATCCGGCTCTACCGGCGGCGCTGCGCCGTGGTGTACAGCCGGAAGTCGACGGCGATGGCGGCGGTCATCGTGAAGTTCACCGAGACGATGAACGGCATCCGGCCGGTCCGGGCCTTCCGCCGCGAGCGGGCGAACGACGAGGAGTTCGCCCGGCTCAACGCGGAGCACCGCCGCAGCAACGGCGACGCGATGCTGGAGCTGGCGCTGTTTGTGATGGGGTCCCGGCTGGTGGCGAACACCGCGGTCGCGGGCATGGTGCTGTGGGGTGCCTACCGGGTCGCGGACGGCACGCTGGGGCTGGGTGTGCTGGCGGCGTGCGCGCTGTATCTGCGGCGGCTGTACGACCCGATCGACCGGCTCGGGATGTTCCTGAACTCGTACGAGTCGGCCGCCGCCTCGCTGCAGAAGATCGCCGGGCTGCTGGCGCAGGAGCCTTCGGTGCGGGTGCCGCGGGAGCCTGTGCCGCTGCCGCAGCGCACCGCAGGGCGGCCGGGCCGTGAGGTCGTCTTCGACGGGGTGCGGTTCTCCTACCGCACCGGCGGGGAGGTGCTCCCCCGTCTCGACCTGGTGATTCCGGCCGGGCAGACGGTCGCGGTGGTCGGCTCGACCGGTGCGGGCAAGTCCACTGTCGCCAGACTGCTGGCCCGGTTCTACGACCCCACCGAGGGCCGGGTGCTCCTCGACGGGGTGCCCTTGGGGGAGCTGGAGACGGCGGAGCTGCGGCGCGGGGTGGTGATGGTGACCCAGGAGGCGTTCCTCTTCTCGGGGACGGTCGCCGAGAACATCGCCGTGGGCCGCCCGGACGCGAGCCGTTCGGAGATCGAAGCGGCGGCGAAGGCGATCGGGGCGCACGATTTCATCGCGGCGCTCCCCGACGGCTACGACACCGATGTCCGCAAGCGCGGCGGGCGGATCTCGGCGGGCCAGCGCCAACTGGTCGCCTTCGCCCGCGCGCTGCTGGCCGACCCCGCGGTGCTGATCCTGGACGAGGCCACCAGTTCGCTGGACGTACCGGGCGAACGGGCGGTGCAGCGGGCCATGGACACGGTGCTCCACGGCCGTACGGCGCTGGTCATCGCGCACCGGCTGTCCACGGTCGAGGTCGCGGACCGGGTGCTGGTGATGGAGCACGGCCGGATCGTGGAGGACGGGGCACCGGGCGAGCTGATCACGGCGGCGGGGGGCCGGTTCGCCGGTCTGCACCGGGCGTGGCGGGACAGTCTGGTCTGAACCCGTCGCCGTTGGGGCGGGAGGGGGCAGCGGGGTAGCGGGGGTCCGGAGCGGTGCGCCGCGGCCGTGCGGGCCGGTCCCGGGGGTGGGGCCGTACCGCGGTGGCGGGGCGGTAGCGCGGTCGTAAACCGGCCAGATGCCCCGGCCGGTGGCGGTCGTCGCCCGAAGGCCGGGCGGGGAGTCCCGGCCGGTGGGGGCGTTCCCGGGCCCGGCCGGTACGGACCCGGGGCATGGCGCGGGCCGTGGTCGGGACCCGGGGCGGATACCCCCGCGTTGCCCCGGCTTTACCTGCCCATGACGGGCCGTCGAACGGCCGTCCCGGCGTTCGCTCAGCGGACGACCCCCTTCGTTGAACGGACGCAATCCGGTCAACTTCTTGACGCGCTCCTGACAGAATCCCGCCACTCCTGCGACTCTTCACCCCGGTCCACCCTCCCGCACACCCGTTTACCGAACACGCAGACGAACTCGAACGAACTCAGACGAACCCAGACGAACGAGAACGAACACTGCCGCCCCCGCCCGGAAGCCGGTGCCCGGGAGACGGCCACGGGTTCCGGCGGCGCGCGCCGGGACCCGTGGGTCCGCACCACGCGCCGTACAGCACACGCCGTACAGCACACGCCGTACGGCACGTACGCCACCTACGGCACATACGGCATGTGCAGCACGTACGGCACATACCGCACCACCAGCAGTACCAGCACGCTCCGCCGCTCTGTCGCTCTGCCCGGCCGGCGCCCCCGCCGCCCCCGGTACCCCCTCGCAGAAGGAGTCCGCGTGAGACCCAAGCCCCGTCGCACCACGGCGGCAGGCGCCCTCGTCGCCACCGCCGCCCTGCTCGCCCTCGGTCTGCAGACCGGTGCCCAGGCCGCCGCCTCCGCCGCCCCCGCCGGCGCCGACCGCGCCCCGTCCGCCCAGGCCGACCCCGGCGCGCTCCCCCGCGCCCTCTCCCCCGCCCAGCGCACCGCCCTCGTCAAGGCGGCCACCGCGGACACTCCGGCCACCGCGCAGCAACTCGGGCTGACGGCCGACGAGAAGCTCCTGGTCCGCGATGTGGCACAGGACCGGGACGGCACCACCCACACCCGCTACGAGCGCACCTACCGCGGGCTCCCCGTCCTCGGCGGCGACCTCGTCGTCAGCGAAGCACCGTCGGGCGCCACCGAGACCGTCGCGCGCGCCTCCCGCACCGCGCTCAGCGGTCTGGACGGCACCACCGCCCGGATCACCCCGGCCGCGGCCGAGAGCCGGGCCCTGGGCGCCGCCGCCGCCGAAGGCGGGAAGCAGGCCGAAGCGGCCCGGGCGCCCCGGAAGGTCGTCTGGCTGGCGCAGGGCAACGAGCCGGTGCTCGCGTACGAGACGGTGGTCGGCGGACTCCAGCACGACGGGACGCCCAGCGAACTGCACGTCGTCACCGACGCCGGTACCGGCGCCGAACTCTTCCGGTGGCAGGCCGTGCACACCGGGACCGGCAACACCCAGTACAGCGGCCAGGTGACGGTCGGCTCGGTCCAGTCCGGCAGCAGCTTCCAGCTCACCGACGCCGGACGCGGCAGCCACCGCACCACCAACCTCAACCGGGGCACCAGCGGCACCGGGACCCTGTTCAGCGGGCCGGACGACATCTGGGGCAACGGACAGGCGGCCGACACCGAGACCGCCGCGGCGGACGCCGCCTACGGCGCCGGGCTCACCTGGGACTACTACAAGAACGTCCACGGGCGTTCCGGAATCCGCGGCGACGGGGTCGGCGCGTCCTCCCGCGTCCACTACGGCAACAACTACGTCAACGCCTTCTGGCAGGACTCCTGCTTCTGCATGACGTACGGCGACGGCGCCGGCAACGCCAAGCCGCTGACGTCCATCGACGTCGCGGCCCACGAGATGACGCACGGCGTCACCTCGAACACCGCCCGCCTCGTCTACAGCGGTGAGTCCGGCGGTCTGAACGAGGCCACCTCGGACATCTTCGCCGCCGCGGTCGAATTCCACGCGGCCAATCCGAACGACCCCGGCGACTACCTCGTCGGTGAGAAGATCGACATCCGGGGCAACGGGACCCCGCTGCGGTACATGGACCGGCCCAGCCGGGACGGCTCCTCCAAGGACGCCTGGTACTCCGGTATCGGCAGCATCGACGTCCACTACTCCTCGGGACCGGCGAACCACTGGTTCTATCTGCTCTCCGAGGGCAGCGGGGCCAAGACCGTCAACGGGGTCGCCTACGACTCCCCCACCTCCGACGGGCTGCCCGTGACCGGCATCGGCCGCGAGAAGGCCGCACTGATCTGGTACAAGGCGCTCACCACCAAATTCACTTCCACCACCAACTACGCCGGGGCGCGTACGGGCACCATCGCCGTCGCGACCGAGCTGTACGGGGCGGCGAGTGCCGAGGTGAAGTCCGTCACCGACGCCTGGGCCGGGATCAACGTCGGCGCCCGGCCCGGCGGCGGCAACCCGGGCGGCCCGTCCTTCGAGAACGCGGCCGATGTGGCGATCCCGGACAACGGCGCCGCCGTCACCTCCCCGGTGACCGTCTCCGGTGTCACCGGCAACGCGCCGGCCGCCCTTCAGGTCGAGGTCGACATCATCCACACCTGGCGCGGTGACCTGGTCGTGGATCTCGTCGCCCCCGACGGGACGGTCTACAACCTGAAGCCCTTCAACTCCGGCGACTCCGCGGACAACGTCCAGGAGACGTTCACCGTCAACGCCTCGTCGGAGGTCGCGAACGGGGCCTGGGGGCTCCGGGTCCAGGACCGGGCCGCACAGGACACCGGGTACATCAACCGGGTCAAGCTCACCTTCTGACGCCCCGGGCGTCCGTCCGAACCGCGCCCGGGAGGGGAGCCGCACGCCGCCCCCTCCCGGGCGCACCCATGTCCCGCGCGCACCCTCCGGGCCGCCGGTGGCCCGGGACCCCTGGACCGGGGACCCGGGACCTTAGGGTGGAGCCGTGACCGCTCCCGCCGACTCCGCCACCGCCGCCGCCGGGCCCTCTCCCGGGACGCCGCCGGTGCGCGTGCTGCTCGCCGACGACGAGGCCATGATCCGGGCGGGCGTCCGGGCCATCCTCGCGACCGAGCCCGGTATCGAGGTGGTGGCGGAGGCCGGGGACGGACGGCAGGCCGTCGAGCTGGCCCTGCGCCACCGGCCGGACGTCGCGCTGCTCGACATCCGGATGCCGGGCACCGACGGGCTGCGGGCGGCGGAGGAACTGCGCCGGGCCGCGCCCTCGGTGGGGCTGATCGTGCTGACCACGTTCTCCGAGGACGAGTACATCGCCCGCGCGCTCGCGGCCGGAGTGAGCGGCTTCCTGGTGAAGTCCGGTGATCCCCGGGAACTGCTGAGCGGGGTACGGGCGGTGGCCGACGGCGCCGCTTTCCTCTCCCCGGCCGTGGCCCGGCGGGTCATCGACCGGTTCGAGGGCGGCAGGCTGTCCCGTACCACGGAGGCCCGGCGCAGGCTGGCGCCGCTCACCGGCCGGGAGGGCGAGGTCGTCGCCCTGGTCGGTGCCGGACTCTCCAACGCGGAGATCGCCGGACGGCTGCACATCGTCGAGGGCACGGTGAAGGCGCACGTCAGCGCGGTACTGGCCCGGCTGGGGCTGCGGAACCGTGTCGAGCTGGCGATTCTGGCGTACGAGGCGGAGGCCGTGGCCAGGGACACGGCGGCCGACCCGGGCCCGAGGCCCTAACAGCACCGACAGCACCGCAGCCCACCGGCCCCCACCCCCTTTCTTCCCCTGCGGCAGAGTGGGGCCATGCGCCGCGAACGAATCCGCCGTACCGCCCCCGGCCTCGCCCTCTGGGCGGCCGTGAGCGCACCCGTCCTGCTCAACGGAGGCCGAAGCGGTGCCGGAAGCTGGGTCCGGCCGTGGACCGCGGACTGGGCGGGTACGGGCTGGGCCACCGCCGCCGGAATCGTCCTGCTCGGCGCCGCCGTCGCCGCGGGACGGCGGTTCCCCCTGGCCGCGCTCGGTACGGCCCTCGGCCTCGGCGCCCTGTACAGCACCCAGCTGATCACCCCCCAGTACAGTGCCGCGCTCGTCGTGTTCGCCTTTCTGGCCGGCCGCCGCTCGCCCCGGGCCCGTCCGGCGCTCGCCCTCTTCGCCGCCGTCACGGCTCTCGGTCTGGTGCTGACCCTCGCCGCCGGTGACGAGCCGTGGATCTGGTTCATGCAGGTGGCGGCGGTCCTGCTGGCCGTGGTGGTGCCGTGGCTGCTGGGCCGTTCGGTACGGCAGTACGCGGACCTGGTCCGGGCGGGCTGGACCCTGGCGGACCGGCTGGAGCGGGAACAGCGGGCCGTCGCGGACCGGGAGCGGCTGCGGGAGCGGTCCCGGATCGCCGGGGACATGCACGACTCCCTCGGCCATGAACTGTCGCTGATCGCCCTGCGCGCGGCGGCCCTGGAGATCGACCGGGAGCTGGGCGGACCGCAGCGCGCCGCGGCCCGGGAGCTGAGGCTGGCGGCGGCCGGGGCGACCGACCGGCTGCGGGACATCGTCGGGGTGCTGCGCACCGGCGAGGAGGGTGCGCCGACGGCGCCGCGCGACGAGACGGTACGTGCGGTGGTGGAGCGGGCCCGGGCCTCGGGTCTCTCCGTACACCTCGCCGAACCGGCCGCCCCGGCCGCTTCCCCGACGGCCGCCGGCCCTGACTCCGGACCCGGTCCGGACCCGGACCCCGGCTCCGGCTCCGGCTCCGGGGCGCCCGGCGCCGCACCGCTGCCGGAGATGACCGACCGGGCCGTCCACCGCGTCGTCCAGGAGTCCCTCACCAACGCGGCCCGGCACGCGCCCGGCGCGGAGGTGACGGTACGGGTGGTGCGCCGGGGCGGCGAGGTCGGCGTCACCGTCACCAACGGCCCCGCAACCCGCCCGGCGCAGGGCCCCGTATCCGGCGGCACCGGGCTGGTCGGACTCCATGAACGCGTCCGGCTCGCGGGCGGCACGCTCGTGCACGGTCCCGCGCCGGACGGCGGCTTCTCGGTCACCGCGCGCCTGCCCGTCGACGGGGCACCGCTGCGCGACACCGCAGCCCCGTCCGGGCCGGCCCCCACCGCCGCCCGCGAACTCGACCGGGCCCGGCGGCGGGTCCGGCGCGGGCTGCGGCAGGCCGTGCTCGTACCGGCGGCGGTGGCGGCGGTACTGGGGCTGCTGATGGCCGGCTTCGACCAGTACACGAGGATGCGGACGCTCGTTCCGCACGCGGTCTACGACGCGGTCCGGATCGGCGACCTCCAGTCCGAGGTCACCGCGCGCCTGCCCGGACAGGCGCTGCCCGGACGTCCGGCCGGGACCGATCCGGAACCACCGGACGCGGACCACTGCCGCTACCACCGGGCGGACCTGCTCCGGGACGCTCCCGCGTACCGCTTCTGCTTCACGGAAGGCCGCCTCTCCTCCAAGACCCTGGTCACGGACGTGCCCCGGGAGGAGGACCGGGACGCCTCCCCCTGAGCAGGCGGCGGGGCCCCGAGGGACCGTCAGGAGTCCGCGCGGCGCCGCGCTTCCTCGATCCGGCCGAGATAGCGATGGGTCCAGTCGCAGATGCCGTCGACCGTGCCGCGCAGGGCCCGGCCGGGCTCGGTCAGGGTGTACTCCACCCGCGGCGGCACGGTCGGATACACCTTCCGGTCGACCAGGCCGTTCCGCTCCAGCATGCGCAGGTTCTGCGTGAGCATCTTGTGGCTGATGCCCTCGACCTCGTTCCGCAGCTCGCCGAAGCGCAGAGTGCGGTCGCCGAGCGCCTCGACGATCAGGAGCGCCCACTTGTTGGCGACGTCCGAGAAGATCTCCCGGGCCAGGGAGTCCGCGCGCCGCAGATCCGCGTCCTCGGGCAGGCCCTGGAGTTCTTCCTTGGTCACCATCAGGTTCCTCCGTCACCAAAAAGTGCGTTCTTCCAGGTCAGTCCAGACTCTCCTATGGTTTCCGAGTAACCGCAAGAGAGCGGATACACGAGAGCGACAGCAAGGAATGAACCCTATGACCGCCCTTGACTCCTTCCAGCTCGGCATACCCGCCGAGAGCGACTTCGGCTACAGCCAGGCGATCCGGTCCGGCACGCTGATCCATGTCTCCGGGCAGCTCGCGTTCGCCGATACGGGCGAACTCCTGCACCCGGACGACTTCGCCGCCCAGCTCCGGGAGACCTACGCCCGGACGGACCGGATCCTCGCCCACTACGGCGCCACCCGGAACCAGATCGTGTCGCAGACCCTGTATCTCGTGGGTGTGCAGCGGCACGCCGAGGCGGGGACGGCGGGCAACCGCGCCTACTTCGGCGGCCACCGCCCGGTCAGCACGGTCGTGGGCGTCACCGAGCTGACCTTCCCCGGCCAGCTCGTCGAGATCTCCTTCGTCGTCGACACGGAGCTGCCCGCCTGAGCGCCGGGCTGGGTCCGTTGCGTTCGTCGAGTTCGCCGAAATCGCTGAAATCGTCGAGTTCGTCGAGTTCGTTGGATTCGTCGAGTCCCGTCCGGCCGGGGGTCAGCGCGCCCCCGGCCAGGCGACCAGGCCGAGATCGGCCGGGGACGCCAGCAGCGGATGGGACGGCAGGACCCGGATGGTGTAGCCGAAGGCGCCGGTACGGTCCAGGGGCAGCGGCCCCTCGTACACCACCCGCCCCTCCAGATCCGGACCGCCCGCGGGCTTCAGGGGATAGGGGCGGGCGTCGGTGATCGCGTCGTCCGCGTCGACGCGACCGGCGACCGCCTGCACCTCCACCTCGTCCGGAGTCAGATCCCCGAGCGCCACCCGGACCCGCAGGGCCAGCACCACGCCCAGTTCGGCGGTTCCGGCGGGGGCGTGCTCCACCGCCTCCACATGGTCGACGGCCACCTTCGGCCAGGCGCCCCGCACCCGGGCCTTCCAGCCGGCGAGATCGCCCGCGGTCGCCGCGTCCAGGGCCCGGTGGGCACCGGCCGCGGGGGCGTACAGCCGCTCCACGTACTCCCGGACCATCCGTCCGGCCAGGACCTTCGGGCCGAGAACGGCGAGGGTGCGGCGGACCATCCCGACCCAGTGATGGGGCAGTCCGCCCGGTCCCCGGTCGTAGAAGCGGGGCGCGACCCGGTTCTCGATCAGCTCGTAGAGCGCGGCCGCCTCCAGATCGTCCCGGCGGTCCTCATCCATGGCAGACACAGCAGACACGGCGGACGTACCGTCGCCGTCGGCCGTGGGGATCGCCCAGCCGAAGTCCGGCTCGTACCACTCGTCCCACCAGCCGTCGAGGACGGAGAGGTTGAGGCAGCCGTTGAGCGCGGCCTTCATTCCGCTGGTGCCGCAGGCCTCCAGCGGGCGCAGCGGGTTGTTCAGCCAGACGTCGCAGCCGGGGTAGAGCTTCTGCGCCATGGCCATGCCGTAGTCGGGCAGGAAGGCGATCCGGTGCCGGACCCGTGGGTCGTCCGCGAATCGCACCAGTTCCTGGACGAGGCGTTTGCCGCCGTCGTCGGCGGGGTGGGCCTTGCCCGCGACGACGATCTGGACGGGGCGTTCGGGGTGCAGCAGCAGGGACCGCAGCCGGTCGCGGTCGCGGAGCATCAGGGTGAGGCGTTTGTACGAGGGGACCCGGCGGGCGAAGCCGATGGTGAGGACGTCGGGGTCGAGGACTCCGTCGACCCAGCCGAGTTCGGCGGCGCCCGCGCCGCGCTGCCGCCAGGAGGCCCGGAGCCGGGTCCGTACCTCCGTCACGAGCTGTTCGCGCAGTTCGCGGCGGAGTTCCCAGATCTCGGCGTCGGGGATGCCTTCGACGGCGTGCCACAGTTCGGAGCCGCCGACGGTGAGCGCGTCCTCGGCGCGGCTGGCCCCGATCCGGCGGGCGCCGAGCCGGAAGACCTCGGGGGCGACCCAGGTGGGTGCGTGGACGCCGTTGGTGACGGAGGTGATGGGCACCTCTTCGGTGTCGAAGCCGGGCCACAGGCCGGCGAACATCCCGCGGCTGACGGCGCCGTGGAGGGTGGACACGCCGTTGGCGCGCTGGGCGAGCCTCAGTCCCATGACGGCCATGTTGAAGACCTGGGGGTCGCCGCCGGGGTAGGTCTCGGTGCCGAGCCGGAGGATCCGGTCGACGGGGACGCCGGGCAGGGCGCCGCGGTCGCCGAGGTGGCGGGCGACGAGTTCGCGGTCGAAGCGGTCGATCCCGGCGGGGACGGGGGTGTGGGTGGTGAAGACCGTGCCCGCGCGGACGGCTTCGATGGCGGCGTCGAAGCCGAGTCCGGCCTCGCCCGCCTCCCGGATGCGTTCGAGTCCGAGGAAGCCGGCGTGGCCCTCGTTGGTGTGGAAGACCTCGGGCTCGGGGTGGCCGGTGAGCCGGCAGTACGTACGGACCGCGCGGACGCCGCCGATACCGAGCAGCATCTCCTGGAGCAGCCGGTGCTCGCTGCCGCCGCCGTACAGCCGGTCGGTGACATCGCGTTCGCCGGGCCCGTTCTCCTCGACGTCGGAGTCGAGCATCAGCAGGGGGACGCGGCCGACCCGGGCGACCCAGACATGGGCGCGCAGCGAGCGTCCGGCGGGCAGGGCGAGGGAGATCTGCGCGGGGCTGCCGCCGGGCTCCCGCAGCAGGGTGACGGGCAGCTCGTCGGGGTCGAGGAGGGGGTAGTGCTCCTGCTGCCAGCCGTCGCGGGAGAGCGACTGGCGGAAGTAGCCGTGGCGGTAGAGGAGGCCGACGCCGATCAGGGGGGCGCCGAGGTCGCTGGCGGCCTTGAGGTGGTCGCCGGCGAGGATGCCGAGACCGCCGGAGTACTGCGGGAGGGCTGCGGTGACGCCGAACTCGGGCGAGAAGTAGGCGACGGCGGCGGGGAACTCGGCGGCCCGGGGGTGGGTCTGGTACCAGCGGCGGCCGTGCAGATAGTCGTCGAGGTCGTCGGCGGCGGCGGTGAGGCGGCGCAGGAAGCGCCGGTCGGCGGCCAGCTCCGCGAGCCGCCCGGCCGGTACCGCCCCCAGGAGCTGGACGGGGTCTCCGTCGCAGGCCCGCCAGCCGTCGGGGTCGACGGCCTGGAACAGATCACGGGTCTCGGTATGCCACGACCAGCGGAGATTGCGCGCCAGGTCGCTGAGCGGGCGCAGGGCTTCGGGCAGGACGGGTCGGACGGTGAACCGACGGATGGCCTTCACGCTCCCACCTTCGCAGGAGCGACCCCCATCCCCGCGGACGCCCGCGCTCCCCCGCGCGCCGCGGGTCTCCTGCGGAGGGCGGGGGCGGGCACCGGGGTGAGCGTCCCCGGCGGGCGCGGGCCCCCCGGGCTCCGGCCCAGGCCCGCCGCCCGTCCTGCGGCGCGGGCCCCTCCGGCCCCGGGGGCCGTGACCGGTGTCGGCCCGGCGGCCCCGGCCCGGCGGCCCCGGCCGGCTCCGGCTCCGGCTCCGGCTCCGGCTCCGGCTCCGGCTCCGGCAAGACCCTGCCGCCGTGCCTGCGGGGCGGGCGCCGCCCCTTGGCCGTACGGCCTGCTCCCCGCGGGCGGGGTGACCGGTGTCGGCCCCGGGCTGCCGTACGGACGGCTCGCCGCGCCGTCGTCCGCGGCCACCGGCCGGGCGGGTCCTGTCGGCGGGACGGTACGGGCCGGGCGTCAGTCCAGGGCCGGGGGGCGGCCCGGTTCGTACGGGGAGCCGAGGTTCACCGTCGCCGGGTCGAACGCGCCCTTCGCCGCGTACCGCGCCGCGATCTCCGCGCGTTCCCCGGGCGGGATGACCTCGTCGATATCGGTGAAGCCGCCGGGGGCCCGCTCATGGGCGAGGGCGATCACGACCTCGGGGCCGTGTCTCCGGTTCGCCTGCTGGATCTCCGTCATGGCGGGGCGGCGGTGGGCCTCGTAGGCGGCGAGCGCGTCGGTCGGGTCGCGGTGCACGGAGAGCGCCTGGGCCAGCGCCCTGGCGTCGACGACGGACTGGGTCGCACCGTTGGAGCCCGCCGGGTACATCGCGTGGGCCGCGTCGCCGATCAGGGTGGTACGGCCGTGGGACCAGCGCTCCAGCGGCTCCCGGTCGACCATCGGGTACTCGTACGCCGCATCCGCCGCGGACACCACGTCCGCCACATCGACACCGCCGAACTCCCAGCCGCGGTAGTGGTGGGCGACCCGTTCGACGGGGATCCGGCGGTCCCAGTCGCCGCGGTGGGCGCCCGGGGACTCGGCGGCGGCCCCGGCCCCGTCCCGGGGCGCCGATTCGGCGGCCACCTCGGCGGGGATGGCGAGGGCCCAGTTCACCGGGACCGTTCCGTCCTGCGGATCGGGTGCGGCCATCGGGTAGACGACGGCCTTCTGCCGGTCGTCACCGGCGATGAACATGAACGTTCCGGCCCGTTCGGCGGGTATCCGGGAGACGCCGCGCCAGATCAGCTGGCCGTTCCACGGCGGTTCGCCCTCGCCGGGGTTGAGCCCGGCGCGCACGGCGGAGCGGATCCCGTCGGCGCCGATGAGGACGTCGGGTTCGAGGGAGCCGCTGCCCCGGTGGACACCGTCCCGGTGCTGGATGCGTACCCGGGGGCGGCCGTGGGGCTGCTGTTCCACGGCGGCCACCCGGACGCCGGGGACGAGTGCCTCGGGGCCGAGCCGCTCCCGTACGGCGTCGGCGAGGACGCTCTGGAGGGCGCAGCGGCCGATGGAGAGCTGGGGCCAGCGGTATCCGGCGGCGAGACCGCGGGACTCGGTGGAGATCAGTCCGCCGCTGCGGTGGTAGTAGCGCAGTTCACGGGTGGCGAGGCCGCGGGCCGACAGTTCGCCGATGAGCCCCAGTTCGGCGAGTTCGCGTACGGCGTTCGGCATGATGTTCAGCCCGGCGCCGACCGCGCGCAGTTCGCGGGCCGCCTCGACGACCGTGACCGCGGTGAATCCGGCGCGGTGGAGCGCGAGCGCCGCCGTGAGCCCGGCGATACCGCCGCCCGCGATCATGAAGTGGGTCATTGTTCCGTCTCCCCGGCCTCTCCGGTCCCTGCCCGCCGGACGCCCCGGCTGCTGCCGTCGCGGCCCTCACCGCCGCTCCGGCCGTCGTCTCCCCCGGGTCTCCCGGGGCCGACGCTCCCGCCGCAGGCGCAGCCCGCGGCGGCGGGCCCGCACGCGTCACCGGGCCCGCATGCCTCGTTTCGGGCCCGTCCCCCGGCGCGTGCCGGTTCGACGGCCCGGCGCACGAAGGTTTCGTTGTCGCGCGTCAGGTCGAGTACGGCGCGCAGCAGTTCGAGGGGCGCGCCGCCGCTGCCCTTGTCGTACAACCGCACTTCCTCCGCGTACGCCTTGCGCGCCACGGTGATGTGACGGGCCCGGAACGCCTTGAGGATACGCAGCACCCGTACGAGTGAGTAACCGGATCGCACCAGATGGGCGGGGGGCCGGCCGGCCTCGGTCTCCCAGCTGACGGCGGCGGAGAACTTGGAGACGGCGGAGGTCCCGCCGCGGTGGGCCGTGTAGTGGGTGCGCCACCCCGGGAGGGTGTAGCGGACGGATTCGGCGAGGAACTGCTCGTACGAGCGGTCGCTCCGGTCGCACTGCCAGAGCGTCAGGTCCACCAGCCAGAGGGGGACCTGGGCGGCGGCCGGGCCGAGGTAGTCGACGCCGTCGACGCCGATCTCCTCGAAGTAGGGGCGGATATCGGTGGCGAAGACCACCGGGGGGACGTGGGCGATGGTGAAGTCGATGGATTCGACCATCGGGCCGAGGGAGTCGGCGATCCGGTCGAGGGCGGTGGCGAATCCGGGGTCGTACGGTTCGAGCCCGGCCAGTTCGGCACAGTGTTCGAGGGCGGCGACCAGTCCGGGTATCACCATCCGGACGGCGTCCTGGAGCCGGGCTTCGGCGGTCAGTCCGGTGTAGGTGCGCAGGCGTTCGCCGGGCGGGTTCCAGGTGGTGTAGTGGTGGACGGTGTCGCGCGGCACCATGTCCGTGATCCGGCCGAGGCGTTCGAGTACGGGCAGGACATAGGGGACGGCGGCGACCGGCTCGGTGCCGTGGCGTTTGAGGGAGCCGAGGAACATGCCCAGGTCGCGCATGGCGGCGAGGGCGTGGGGGACGTCGTAGCGGGCGACGTCCCCGGGTTGGGGGAGCAGGGCGCGCAGGGCCGCGGCGAGCGCGGGGACATCGGCGGCGGCGTTCATCGCGGGGAGCCGGGCCAGGGACGGATCGGCGCCGAGCGGATCGGCGGCCCGGATCTCGGGAATGCGGAAGTACGGTTCGGTGCGTGCTGCGAAACCGGGTACGACGAGGTCGTGCAAGGTCATCGGAGGCCCCCCTCGGACACATCGCGACGGGAAAGAAAGTGCGGGTCAAATGGACGGTCGTACGGGGGCGGCCCCCCGCCGCCCGGCGCGGTACGCGCCCGCACGCCTGCCGTGCGCCCCTCACTCCGGGGTGCCGCGGCGCTCCTGTCCGGCCGCGCGGCCGGTGGCAGGCCCCGGTAAGGGCCCGTGCCCGGGGCTGGTCGGGCCCCTGGTGACGGATGCGGGCCGGACTGCGGGGCCCGGTCCGGAGACGGGGCGGGACGGCTCGCCGGACCCTGGACCTTGGGTACCCGCGGCCGTCGTACGCAGTCGTACGGGCGGGAGCGCGGCCCGCACCGCGCTCCCCGTGCCGGGGACGGGCGCCGGGCGGGCGCCGTGCTTGCGTACCGGCGCGCCGGAGCCGCCCCCGGCGCGGGGGGCGGCCGTGGCGGAGGCCCCCGAGGCCCGGTGACGGCCGGGCCGGGGGCCGCGAACGGGCGCGGGGCCGGTGTCGCGTACGGCTGCCGGCGCGCCGCCTGCCGCGCCGGGGCAGGGTCGCAGCCCGGGAAACCCGGGAAGCCGGGGCAGCCCGGCAGACGGGGCAGAGGGGAGGCGTACCGCGGGGAAAACGCTGTCATCGCGCGCGTCGCCGGTCCCCGCGGGGCCGGGCGGCTCCGCGGGGAGGCCGCCCGGCGAGGGCGCGTGCGTCACCGGCGGATCCCGCCGCCGGCGCCTCCCGCCGTGCTCACCCCGGGCCCCCGGCCGGGGCCGGTCAGGTCGTATCCGTCGAGGCAGGCGCGGGCGAGCCGCTCGCAGTCCTCCGCGCCGCCGGCGCCGTGCTGCATCATCAGATAGATGTGCGGGGCGCCGTGGTAGAAGCGTTCGTACTGTTCGTGCCGGGAGGCGAATTCGGATCCGAGGGCGTCCCAGACCAGTTTCAGCAGCTTCACCCGGTCCTCGGCGGTGCTCTCCGGCGAGTTCAGGTACGGCTTCATCAGGGGGCCGAGTTCGGGGTGGAGGAGGTCGTCGCCGGATGCCGGGAGCTGGATGACCGCCCCGCCGGCCAGGCTCTTGATCTCCTGGACGGCGCGCGGGTACAGCTCACCGGCCATGATGCGCTGGGCGAACGATATCTCGGTGCCCGGGGCCACTCCGCCGCAGCCGCCGTCGACCTCCTCGAAGGAGGCTTCGGCGGCCAGGACGAACGCCTTGGCCTGGGCGACCATGCCGAGGAGCCGTCCCACGGACTGGTTGACGGCGGGCAGTCCATGGGTGCCGTTGTCCCGGGTGAGCAGGATCGCGAGCCCGGTGAGGAACTCCAGTTTGGTCCAGAAGCGGGTGGCGGCCTGGTGGACGAAGTTGAGGTAGGCGGGGGTACCCCACCACATCGCGGCGGTCGCCGCCGTGTTCCGGTAGGTCAGCACCCGCTCCCAGGGCACGAACACGTCGTCGCAGACGAGCATCGCGTCGTTCTCGTCGAAGCGCGAGGAGAGCGGATTGTCGAAGACGCTGCGGGCCCGGCCCTCGTACGAGGTCCGCGAGACCAGCTTCAGTCCGGGTGTGTCGACGGGCAGGGAGAAGCAGAGGGCGTGTTCGACGTCGTCCGGGGCGAGCGGTTCGATGGTGCCGACGATGATCTCGTCGGCGAAGACCGCTCCGGAGCCGATGGTCTTGGCGCCGCGCACCACGACGCCCCCGTCGCGTTCGGCGACGACCCGGACCAGGGGATCGTCGCCGCCGGGCCGGGGGCGGGGGTTGGTGATGGTGAACGCGCAGTACAGATCGTTCTCGGCCAGTCTTCGGTGGTACGCGAGAACGTTGTCCGACCCGTCGAAGGTGTCCGTCGTGAAGAGCCGGGGCAGGGCCGCGAACCCCGCCGCGCCGCTCGCCATGTAGTCGGGGGTGCGGCCGAGGAAGCCGTAGCTCGCCTCCGCCCACACCTTGTAGGCCTGGCGGCGGGCCACCAGATCGGCGTGGCTGCGGGGGACCGCGTACGCCCGGTGGATCCCGTCACTGGTGAGCACCGGGCTCTGGTCGGAGGCGTGCGCCAGGTCGTACAGGCCCGCGATGGATGCGGCGGTGCCGCGGAAGGCGGGGTGGGAGGACACGCCCTTGACGCGTTCGCCGTCCAGCCAGATCTCCCGGCCGTCGTCCAGCGCATCGAGATAGTGCGATCCAGACCTGATCAACGTTTCTCCTCAAACGGAACACATCCCCCGTCCGCACCGAGCCTCACCCGGTCCGGGACGGCTGGGCAATGAGAGAGCGTCCAGTGGTGATTAAGAACCAGCCAACCGTGCGGCGGCCGGACGGTTGCCTGACCGGTATTCGCCGGGGGTCACACCGAACCATTTGCGGAAGGCCAGATGGAAGCCGACGGCGCTCTGGTAGCCGACCCGGTGCGGCACCGCGGACTGGGGCAGCGACGTCTCCCCCAGCAGCCGGGCGGCCTCCTGCATCCGCCGTCCGGTGAGATGGCGGGCGGGTGCCTCCCCGACCAGTTCCCGGAAGGCGGCGGTGAAGGCGGAGCGGGACATGCCGACCTCGCGGGCCAGTGACTCGATGGTCCAGGGCTCCGCGAACCGGGTCGAGATGATCACCATCGCCTTGCTGATCCCCGGATGCCGCAGCAGGGGCAGCGTGGCGGGGTTGTCGGCGAGTTCCCGCAGCAGCGGCCGGAGCGCCAGCACCAGCGCCATTTCGAAGGTGCGCAGGGTGACCAGCCGGTCGCCGGGGCCGACCGGGCGGTCGGTGGTGGCGAGCAGCCGGAGCGTGTCCCGGAGCAGCGGCTCCTGGTCGACCTGGGAGCGGTCGAGGACCAGGGCCCAGGGCAGGGCCCGGTAGAGCCCGCCGGCGGCGGACGCGTCGTAGTGGAGGCCGGCGCAGAGCAGCCTGGCCACCGGGCCCTCGCCGTCGATCCGGATCTCGCCGGAGGTGCCCGGTTCGCGCTCGGGCAGCACGCTGCCGAGCGCGATCCCGCCGCGCCGGTCGGGGTGGTCGGAGAGCCGGTGCGCGGTTCCGGTCGGGAAGACCGCGAGATCGCCCTCGTGGAGCCGGAAGGAGGTCCGCCCGTCCCCGGTGATCCAGCAGTCGCCTTCGGTGATGAAGTGCAGGACGGCACAGCTCTCCTCGGCGTCGCCCTCGATGGCCCAGGGGCCGCGGAGGTTCCACCGGCTGTCGAACACGCCGGTGAGCCGCAGTGGCCGCATCAGCTCGCTCAGAAGGTCGTCGCCCTCGGTCCGGGCAGTGTCAACAGAGTCCATTGGACGATCCTTCAACCTCCGACCCGGTTTGTTAATTGATCGGCCGAAGCCGCCGCCGCGAGCCTGGAAGAGCGGTACCCGGCAGCGGCCTCAACCTTATCGAAGGGCTCTTCAGACATATGTCCGATCACATTCCGATGCGCGTGGCTGTCGTGGGGGCGACCGGCTTCCAGGGCGGCGCCACCGCGCGGCTGCTCGTGGAGCGGGGCCATCAGGTCCGTACCCTCAGCCGCCGGCCGGAGGGTGAGCGGCCGCAGCTGCCCGGCGTCTCCTGCGGCGGGGGTGACCTGGGGCGTTTCGAGGATGTACGGCAGCTGTTCGAGGGCGCCACCCATGCGGCGGTGGTGCTTCCGCTGGTCTACCAGGCGGAGAAGGTCCTGCGGTACGCGCAGAACATCGCGCGGGCGGCCCGGGAGTCCGGGGTGCGGCGGCTGGTGTTCAACACGAACGTCCGGATCCCGGACCGGACGACGAACGTGGTCGGCTTCGAGACCCGCCGGCTGTCGGAGACGGTGTTCCGGGAGGGGCTGTCGGGCAGCGGGGTGGAACTGGTCGTGGTCCGGCCGCCGGTCTATCTCGACAATCTGTTCAGCCCGTGGAACGGTCCGGCGCTGATGACGCAGGGCGTGCTGGCCTATCCGCTGCCCGAGGACGCGCGGGTGGCGTGGCTCTCCCACCGCGATCTCGCCGAGGCGGTGTTCGCGGCCCTGACGGTCGACGGGATCGCGGGCCGCGCCTTCGACATCGGCGGACCGGCCGTGCTGACCGGACCGGAGCTGGCCGAGGAGTTCGGCCGCGGACTGGGCCGCGAGGTGCGGTACGTCCCCCTGGAGCCGGCGGTGTTCGAGCAGGGGCTTTCCCATCTGCTGGGGGCGGAGGCCGCGGCGGGTGTCTCCGGTGTCTACCACTACATGGCGGCGGGCGCGGACCCCTCGCTGCTGACGGGCGACGAGGGGCTGTCGTCCGCCGCTCTGTCGGTGAAACCCGCCGGGGCCGAGGAGTGGGTGGCCCGCCAGCCCTGGCAGATGTGGACCGAATCGGAGCACTCGTATGACGCATAACACCCTCTTCCCTGCCCCCGCGCCGTTCCGCCCCGGGGCGAAGGAACCGAGCTGGGAACTGCTCCCGTCCTGACAGGGAAGGCTCCCGAGCCCCGTACGGCACCGTGCCGTACGGGGCTCGACGCCGTTCCGGGCCGGGTGGAGGGGCCCGTCGGCGGGGCGTTGCGCCCCCCGGGTGAACGCGCCCCCCATCGGTACGGGCCGTCCGCGTCCCGGGGCGGGTCTCGGTAATCCAGCGGTTACAAATAGGGGCAACTTTCATGAAAAGCCGCATAGCGCTACGGCGTGCCCGCGTGCTGCCTCTGTACTGCCCGTACCGCCCCCACAGGTGAGCCCATGATCGGTCGGATCCCCGTTCTGGACGTCAGTCCTCTCGTCGACTGCGGGCGCAGGCCCGCCAAGGCGGTGGTCGGTGAGGCCTTCGAGATCCGGGCCACCGTGTTCCGGGAGGGACACGACGCCGTCGCCGCCAATGTGGTGCTGCGCGATCCGGCCGGACAGCCGGGGCCGTGGACGCCGATGCGGGAGTCGGCGCCGGGGAGCGACCGGTGGACCGCGGTGGTGGTGCCGGACTCCGAGGGGTCCTGGAGCTACGCCGTGGAGGCCTGGGGCGATCCGGTCGCGAGCTGGCTGCGGGAGGCCGGGATCAAGGTCCCGGCCGGGATCGACACCGAGCTGGTGCTGGAGGAGGGGGCCCGGCTGTACGAGCGGGCGGCGCGGGACGTGCCCAAGAACGACGGGCGGGAGGCCGTGCTCGCGGTGGTGGACGCACTGCGGGACAGCGCGAAGCGGCCCCGGGCCCGGCTGGCCGCCGCGGCCGGTGCCGGGGTGGCCGCCGTCCTCGCCCGGCATCCGCTGCGGGAACTCGTCACGATCTCCCGCCCGTTGCCGCTGCTGGTGGAGCGCCGCCGGGCGCTCTTCGGGTCCTGGTACGAGCTGTTCCCGCGCTCCGAGGGGGCCGTGGTCGCGCCCGGCGCGCCCCCGGTCCCGGGCACCTTCCGGACCGCCGCCGAACGGCTGCCCGCCATCGCCGCGATGGGCTTCGACGTGGTGTACCTGCCGCCGGTGCACCCGATCGGGACGACCCACCGCAAAGGCCCGGACAACAGCCTGACCGCGGGGCCGTACGACGTCGGTGTGCCGTGGGCGATCGGCTCGGCCGACGGCGGGCACGACGCGCTCCACCCCGACCTCGGCACCTTCGCCGACTTCGACCACTTCGTCCGGACCGCGCAGGCGCTGCGGATGGAGATCGCCCTCGACTTCGCGCTCCAGTGTTCGCCCGACCACCCCTGGGTCACCGAGCACCCCGAGTGGTTCCGGCACCGGGCCGACGGCACCGTCGCGTACGCCGAGAACCCGCCGAAGAAGTACCAGGACATCTTCCCCGTCGCCTTCGACGCCGATCTGCGGGGTCTGGTCCGGGAGACGGTGCGGATCCTGCGCTTCTGGGCGGAGCGGGGGGTGCGCATCTTCCGGGTGGACAATCCGCACACCAAGCCGGTGGTGTTCTGGGAGCAGGTGATCGCGGAGGTCAACGGCACCGATCCGGACGTGATCTTCCTGGCGGAGGCGTTCACCCGCCCGGCGATGATGCGGACGCTGGCCGCGGTCGGCTTCCAGCAGTCGTACACCTACTTCACCTGGCGCAACACCAAAAGCGAGCTGACGGAGTATCTGACCGAGCTGACCGGGGAGAGCGCGGCGGTGCTCCGCCCGAACTTCTTCGTGAACACCCCGGACATCCTGCACGAGACGCTCCAGCGCGGCGGCCGGCCGGCCTTCGAGGTACGGGCGGTGCTGGCCGCGACGCTCTCGCCGTCGTGGGGGATGTACGCGGGGTACGAACTCTGCGAGAACACCGCGCTGCGGGAGGGCAGCGAGGAGTACCTTCGGTCGGAGAAGTACGAACTCCGGCCCCGGGACTGGGAGTCCGCCGCCCGTGAGGGCCGGACGATCGCCCCCCTGATCACCGCGCTGAACCGGATCCGACGCCGCCATCCGGCGCTCCAGCAGCTGCGGGACCTCCACTTCCACGACACCGACAACGACGCGGTGATCGCCTACTCGAAACGATCGGGCCAGGACACCGTGCTCGTCGTCGCGAACCTCGACCCCCACCACACCCAGGAGGGGACGGTCTCGTTGGACATGCCGCGACTCGGCTTCGCATGGCACGAGACCGCCCCGGTGCGCGATCTGCTCACCGGTGAGACCTATCACTGGGGCAGAGCCGCCTTCGTGCGCCTGGAGCCGGGCGTCACGCCCGCGCACATCGTGGCTCTGCGACCGTCCCCGCCGATCGGAGGGTCACCCACACCATGACCGTCAACGAACCCGTCCACGACCTGTTCGAGGACACCCCCGCGAAGGACCGCGACCCCGACTGGTTCAAGCGGGCCGTCTTCTACGAAGTACTCGTCCGCTCCTTCCAGGACAGCAACGGGGACGGCGTCGGCGACCTCAAGGGCCTGACGGAACGCCTCGACTACCTCCAGTGGCTCGGCGTGGACTGCCTCTGGCTGCCGCCGTTCTTCAAGTCCCCGCTGCGGGACGGCGGATACGATGTCGCCGACTACACCTCCGTACTGCCCGAATTCGGCGATCTGGCCGATTTCGTCGAGTTCACGGACGCCGCCCACCAGCGCGGTATGCGGGTCGTCATCGATTTCGTCATGAACCACACCAGTGATCAGCACGAGTGGTTCCAGCAGTCCCGCTCCGATCCGGACGGACCGTACGGCGACTACTACGTCTGGGCCGACGACGACAAGCGGTACCCGGACGCCCGGATCATCTTCGTCGACACCGAATCGTCGAACTGGACCTTCGACCCGGTCCGCCGCCAGTACTACTGGCACCGGTTCTTCTCCCACCAGCCGGATCTCAACTACGAGAACCCGGCGGTCCAGGAGGAGATCATCTCCGCCCTCCGGTTCTGGCTGGACCTGGGCATCGACGGATTCCGGCTGGACGCGGTGCCGTACCTCTATCAGGCGGACGGCAGCAACTGCGAGAACCTGCCGGCCACCCACGAGTTCCTGAAGCGGGTCCGCAAGGAGATCGACGCCCACTACCCGGACACGGTGCTGCTGGCCGAGGCCAACCAGTGGCCGGAGGACGTCGTCGACTACTTCGGCGACTACGCGGCCGGCGGCGACGAATGCCATATGGCCTTCCACTTCCCGGTGATGCCGCGGATCTTCATGGCGGTGCGCCGCGAGTCCCGCTATCCGGTCTCGGAAATCCTCGCCAAGACCCCGGCCATCCCGTCCGGCTGCCAGTGGGGCATCTTCCTGCGCAACCACGACGAGCTGACCCTCGAAATGGTGACGGACGAAGAGCGCGACTACATGTACGCGGAGTACGCCAAGGACCCGCGGATGCGGGCCAATATCGGCATCCGGCGCAGGCTCGCGCCACTGCTGGACAACGACCGCAACCAGATCGAACTCTTCACCGCCCTGCTGCTGTCCCTGCCGGGCTCGCCGATCCTCTACTACGGCGACGAGATCGGCATGGGCGACAACATCTGGCTCGGGGACCGGGACGCCGTCCGGACCCCCATGCAGTGGACCCCCGACCGGAACGCGGGATTCTCCTCCAGCGACCCGGGGCGGCTCTATCTGCCGACCATCATGGACCCGGTCTACGGCTTCCAGGTCACCAATGTCGAAGCCGCGATGAGCAGCCCTTCGTCACTGCTCCACTGGACCCGGCGCATGATCGAGATCCGCAAGCAGAACCCGGCGTTCGGGCTCGGCTCGTACACCGAACTGGCCTCGTCCAATCCGGCGGTGCTCGCCTTCACCCGGGAGTACCAGGACGATCTGGTGCTCTGCGTGCACAACTTCTCCCGGTTCGCCCAGCCGACCGAGCTGGATCTGCGGGAGTTCGCGGGACGGCGGCCGGTCGAGCTGATCGGCCAGGTCCGCTTCCCGGCGATCGGCCAGTGGCCGTATCTGCTGACGCTGGCGGGCCACGGCTTCTACTGGTTCCGGCTGCGGCGGGACCAGTCGACGGAGCCGGAGCCGGCCGCGTCCGTGGGAGCCGGCCCGGTCTGACGGTACGGAGAACCCTGGTCCGAGCCCCCGGCGCCCCGGCGCAGGGGGCTCGCCCCGTCCCGGCGGAACCCGGCCGCCGGACCCCGGCCGCCGGAGCCCGTGCACACCCTTCCGGACGGCGGCGGCTCCGAGGCCGCGACACCCCAAAGCGGGAGCGGCTCCGCGCGCCGCCGGACTGTCGCCGCAAAGATCCGGAACACTCTGGGCATTCGTATATTTGCGACATATGCACCATATGCGACATACACCTCATGAGTTTCACCAGAGGGAAGGGGCACGTTGCCAATGTCGGAGGCTGCTGCCACCCGGACCCCCGTCGCCCGTCCGTCACCGCTGCTCACCTCCCTCGCCCCGCTGCTGCGCTCCTGGCTGCCGGACCGGCGCTGGTTCGCCGGGAAGGGGCGCCCGGTCACCGGCTTCTCCCTGGTGTCGGCGGCCGAACTGCTGCCGGTGGCCGGAACCGGGCCCGGGGCCGAGGGGCCCGGTCTGCTGCATCTGCTGGTCGCCGTCCACCAGGACGAACCCGGGGCCACCGGCCCCGGCCGCCCGGCGGACTGCTACCAACTCCTGCTGGGCGTCCGCCGGACGCTGCCGCCGCGGCTCGCCCCGGCGCTGATCGGCCGTCCGGCGACCGGACCGCTGGCGGGCCGCACGGTGTACGAGGGGCTGCGCGACCCCCGGCTCACCGAACTCCTCCTGGAACGGCTGCGGACCCCGGGCCCCCACGGCCCCCTCCGCTTCGCCCGCTCCGCCGGCGCACCCGCCGTCCCCGGCGGCCTCCCGGCCCGCCCCCTCGACGCCGAACAGTCCAACACCTCCCTGGTGTACGGCGATGCGTACATCCTCAAGGTGCTGCGCCGGGTCGAGCCCGGCCCGCACCCCGATCTGGAACTGCCGCTCGCCCTCGCCCGCGCGGGCTGCGACCGGGTGCCGCTGCCGGTCGCCTGGTACGAGTCGGCGGACCCGCACCCGTACACCCTCGGAGTCCTCCAGCCCTATCTCAGCGGCTCCCGCGACGGCTGGCAGCTCGCGCTCGAAGCACTGGCGGCGGGCCGTCCGTTCACCGGTGAGGCCAGGGCGCTGGGCCGGGTCACCGCCGAGGTGCACGCCGCGCTCGCCGCCGAACTGCCCACGGTCACCCTGGGGCCCGCGCTGACCACCCGGCTGGCCGCCGGAATGAGCAGCAGACTCGACGAGGCCGCGCTCGCGGTCCCCGCCCTGCTGCCCTATCTGCCCCGGCTCCGCACCGCCTTCGACGCACTCGCCGCCCTCGGCCGGTCCACGGCCGGCACCGGGCACCGCGTCCAGCGCGTCCACGGCGACCTCCACCTCGGCCAGACCCTGCGCTCCGGCGCCTACTGGTCCGTCATCGACTTCGAGGGCGAACCCGCACGGCCCCTCGCCGAACGCCGCACCCCCCAGCCGCCCGTCCGCGATATCGCCGGAATGCTCCGCTCCTTCGACTACGCGGCCCGCACCCACCGCCCGTGGAACCCGTCCTGGGCGGACGGCTGCCGGGCCGCCTACTGCGAGGGCTACGCGGAGGTGTCGGGGCGCGATCCGCGCGCCGAGCCCGCGCTGCTGCGCGCCTACGAGACCGACAAGGCCGTCTACGAGGTGGTGTACGAGGCCCGGCACCGCCCCGACTGGCTGCCCGTCCCGATGGCGGCGATCGACCGGCTGGCCGCCCCCGGCTGACGCCCCCTCCCAGACCGTCCGAGACCGCCCGACGCAGCATTCGCCCTTCCTCAGCCACGCCCCGAAGGAGGCTCCTTCCGTGACCGCCGCCCGCCCTCCGTACCAGGAATCCCCCGGCACCGGCGCACCCCGCACGCCCTCGCCCGCACCGCCCGCCACGCCGTCCCCCCGGACGGTGAAGCGTCCCGCGGCGCCCGCGCGCGCCGCCCGGCCCCCGAAGAAGCCCGCGGCAGCCCCGCCGTCCGCGCCCCGCCCCGGCTCCGCCGCGCACGGCGTGCGCACCGCCCCCGCGCTCCCCGAAGCGGACCGGCAGCGCCTCCTCTCCGGCGGCCACCACGATCCGCACGCCCTCCTCGGCGCCCATCTCGGCCGCCACGGCGTCCAGGTGCGCGTCCTGCGCCCGTACGCCCGGTCCGTCACCGTGCTCGCCAAGGGCCTCCGGGCCGAACTGCACAACCACGGCGACGGGCTGTTCTCCGGGGTGCTCCCGATCCGGTCGGTCCCCGACTACCGGCTGCTGATCACCTACGACAGCCCCGACGGGCGCGGTCTGCACGAGGTCGAGACGGACGATCCGTACCGGCTGCTGCCCGCCCTCGGCGAACTCGACCTGCACCTCATCGGCGAGGGCCGGCACGAACAGCTGTGGCGGGCCCTCGGCGCACACCCGATGGTCCACCAGGGCGTCACCGGCACCCGTTTCACGCTCTGGGCGCCGAACGCGCGCGGTGTGCGAATCGCCGGCAGCTTCAACCACTGGGACGGCGGCGGCTTCCCGATGCGCTCGCTGGGCGCCTCGGGCGTGTGGGAACTGTTCGTGCCCGGCGTCGGTGAAGGCACCCTGTACAAGTTCGAGATCATGCGCCCGGACGGGACGCACACCCTGCGCGCCGACCCGATGGCCCGGCATACGGAGGTACCGCCCGCCAACGCCTCCGTGGTCACGGTCTCCCGGCACGAGTGGGGCGACGCCGACTGGATGGAGCGGCGGTCGGCCCGTCCGGCCCACGAGGCGCCGTTCTCCGTCTACGAGGTCCATCTCGCCTCCTGGCGGCCCGGACTGAACTACCGGCAGCTCGCCGAGCAGCTCCCCTCCTATGTGAAGGACCTCGGCTTCACCCATGTGGAGCTGATGCCGCTGGCCGAGCACCCCTTCGGCGGCTCCTGGGGCTACCAGGTCACCGGCTTCTACGCGCCGACCTCCCGGATGGGCAGCCCGGACGATTTCCGGTTCCTGGTCGAAGCGCTGCACCGCGCGGGCATCGGCGTGATCATGGACTGGGTGCCGGCGCACTTCCCGCGCGACGAATGGGCCCTGGCCGCATTCGACGGACGGCCGCTGTACGAGCACGGGGACCCGGTCCGGGCCGCGCACCCGGACTGGGGGACGCTCGAATTCGACTACGGGCGCAAGGAGGTCCGGAACTTCCTGGTGGCCAACGCGGTCTACTGGTGCGAGGAGTTCCATATCGACGGACTGCGGGTGGACGCGGTGGCGTCGATGCTCTACCTCGACTACTCGCGCGAGGAGGGCCGCTGGACGCCGAACGAGCACGGCGGCCGGGAGGATCTGGACGCGGTGGCCTTCCTGAAGGAGATGAACGCCACGGTCTACCGGCGCTGCCCCGGTGTGGTGACGATCGCCGAGGAGTCCACGGCCTGGGACGGCGTCACCCGCGCCACCGAACACGGCGGCCTCGGTTTCGGGCTGAAGTGGAACATGGGCTGGATGCACGACTCACTGGAGTACATGGCCCGTGAGCCGGTGCACCGCCGCTTCCACCACCACGAGATGACGTTCTCGATGGTGTACGCGTACACCGAGAACTATGTTCTGCCGGTCTCCCACGACGAGGTCGTGCACGGCAAGGGCGCCCTGGTCGGCAAGATGCCCGGCGACTGGTGGCAGCAGCGCGCCAACCACCGGGCGTACCTCGGTTTCATGTGGGCGCACCCGGGCAAGCAGCTCCTCTTCATGGGGCAGGAGTTCGCCCAGGGCGCCGAGTGGTCGGAGGCGCACGGGCCCGACTGGTGGCTGCTGGACCCGTCGTACGCGGCGGAGCCGGACCACCGGGGCGTACGGCTGCTGGTGCGGGATCTGAACACGGTGTACGGGCGGACGCCCGCGCTGTGGGAGCGGGACACCGTGCCGGAGGGCTTCGCCTGGATCGACTGCGACGCGGCCGAGGACAATGTGCTGGCCTTCGTCCGCTTCGACGCCGGAAGGGAGCCGCTGGTGTCGGTGAGCAACTTCTCGCCGGTGGTGCGGGAGGGCTATCGGATCGGGGTACCGGAGTGGGTTCCGGCCTGGTCGGAGGCGCTCAACACGGACGAGGGGCGGTACGGCGGCGGGGACATCCGCAATGGCGCAGCGGTGGCGGGCGGCGACGGTGAGCGGGGCCCGCTGGTGCCGGAGCCGGAGCCGTCGCACGGCAGGGGTTCGAGTCTGCTGCTGACGCTGCCGCCGCTGGCGACGGTCTGGCTGCGGCCGGTCCGTACCTCCTGAGGCGGTGCGCCGGGGCGGCGGGATCCGCCCCGGCGCGGGCCGTCAGGCCCTGTCCTGCCGTACCGGCTCGTCGCCGAGGCCGGGCGGCAGCGGCGCCGAGTGGACGATGCCGAGCCACTGGGTGGCCCGGGTCAGCGCCACGTACAGATCGCTGTCGCCGAAGGCCGCCGGTTCGACGACGATCACCCCGTCGAACTCCAGGCCCTTGGCGTCGCGCGGCGCGAGCAGGACGACCCGCCGGGTGAGGTCGAGGCCGCCGGCGGCCAGGGCGGACAGTCCCGGGTGGAGCGCGGCGGGCGCGATCACGGCGAGCCGGCCCTCGTCGGGGGTCTCCCGGTGTACGGCCGCGAGGACGGCCGCGGCCAGCGCGCCGGGCGCGACCCGTTCGCACCAGGGTTCGGTGCCCGTCGAGCGGACCGAGCGCGGCGGCTCGAACTCCGGGTGCACGGCCCGCCTGACGGCGGCCGCCCGCGCCATGATCTCGGCGGGTGTCCGGTAGTTGACGCCCAGCCGGGTGTGGGTCCAGCGGTCCCCGACGTACGGCCGGAGGATCTGCGCCCACGATCCGGCACCGGACTCGTCGGCGGTCTGCGCCGGATCCCCGACCAGGGTCATGGAACGGGCCGGGCAGCGGCGCATCAGCAGCCGCCAGGCCATCGGGGACAGCTCCTGCGCCTCGTCGACGACGATATGGCCGAAGGCCCAGGTGCGGTCGGCGGCGGCCCGTTCGGCCGCGGTGCGGTGGTCGGCCTCCTCGTGGCGTTCGGCCATCCGCTCGGCGTCGACGATGTCGTGCGCGGCGAGCACCTCGGACTCCTCGTCCTCGAACTCGTACGTCTCCGAACCCGCCGACAGTTCGAGGACGCCCCGCGCATAGGCGATCCGCTCCTGGCGCTCGGCCTCCTCGGCGGCGAGCCGGGCGCTGTCGTCGGCGCCGAGGAGTTCGGCGGCCTCGTCGAGCAGGGGAACGTCGGCGGGGGTCCACGGGCCGCCGGTGCGGCGGATCGCCGCCGCGTCGCCCTCGGGGAGGTAGCGCCCGGGGTCGGCGAGGAATCCGGTGACCAGTTCCTGCGGGGTCAGCGGCGGCCAGAGTTCGTCGATCGCGAGGTGGACGTCGGCGCTGGTGGCGATCTCCTTGCCGATCTGGGCGAGGTCGTCGGGGCCGAGGAGGTTCGGCCCGCCGTAGGGGTCGGCGCCGAGCCGGTCCGCGACCTGCGCGGTGAGGGCGTCCACGACGGCGTAGGCGAAGTGGGGGCGGGCGAGGTTGTGCGGGAGTCCGGTGGCGCGGGCCCGGTCCCGGGCGGCGTACGCCATCTCGCGGTGCAGCCGGAGGGTGCCGTGCTGTTCGTGGTCGACGAGCAGGGCGGGCTCGGGAAGGGTGTTCTCCGCCTCGTAGTCGCCGGGGTCGGCGAGCGCCGCGGGGTCGGAGCGGTGTCCGGGGAGCGCCGGAACGGTCTCCGGGAGGAGCTGCCGGTCGCGGACGGCCCGCGCCAGCGCGTCCGCCATGGCGACCCGGCCCTTGACGGCCGCGGACCGTACGGATTCGGTGCCGTCGGCCCGGACTCCGGGGAACAGCTCCCCGAGGCTCGCCAGCAGCACCCCGGTCTCCCCGAGGGAGGGCAGGACGTCCCCGATATAGCCGAGGAACGCCGGATTGGGCCCGACGATCAGGACGGCGCGGCGGGCCAGCTGCTCCCGCTCGGCGTAGAGGAGGTAGGCGGCGCGGTGCAGGGCGACGGCGGTCTTGCCGGTGCCGGGGCCGCCCTCGACGACCAGGACACCGCGGCGCGGGGCGCGGATGATCCGGTCCTGTTCGGCCTGGATGGTGCGGACGATGTCGGCCATCCGGCCGGTACGGGCGGAGCCGAGGGCGGCCAGGAGTACGGCATCGGCGTCATGGTCCTCGTAGCCGGTGCGGGTGGGGTCGTCGAGGTCGAGGATCTCGTCGTGGAGATCGGTGACGGTGGGGCCCTGGGTGGTGATGTGGCGGCGGCGGGTGAGGCCCATCGGCTCGTGGCCGGTGGCGAGGTAGAAGGGGCGGGCGACGGGTGCGCGCCAGTCGATCAGGAGCGGGGTGTGCTCGGGGTCTCCGTCGCGGATGCCGATCCGGCCGATGGGGCGGCTGGTGCCGTCGCGGTGGTCGATCCGGCCGAAGCAGAGTCCGGATTCGACCGCGTCGAGGGCGGCGAGCCGGTCGGCGCCCTCCCCGGCGGCGACATCGCGCTCCAGTCTGGCCTGGAGATGGGTGCCCTGGAGGGCGAGGGTGGTACGGAGGCCGGCCGCGGCCTCCGCGCGCAGTTCGGCCAGGCGCAGGAGCAGCCGGTCGAGGGTCTCCTGCTCCCGGCGCAATTCTCCGCGCTGAATTTCTTCCCGGCTTTTTCCGGCTTTTCCGGTCCCCGTACTTGACAATTCCACTCCCGCCGCGATAGCGTGTTTTAACAGCGCCTCCATGAACGGCATTCAGTTCGTTCCCATGGGAGGCCAATTCACTAATATACGCAGCCAAAGCCCTCGCCGGTCAATTCGGCGGAGGGTTTCTTTTATGTCCGGGCCCGTCCGCCGGGGCCGGCGCCCCCTGCCGGATCCTTTGCCGGACCGGCAAAGACACTTGCCACTGTCCCTCCGCGGCGGTGACGCTGTGGGCGGAGGTGATCGCGGTGGGCGCGACAAACGGAAGCGGCGACGGCACGGGATCCACGGGCCCGGCCGCCGGATACGACGTGGTCGTGGTGGGCGCGGGAGCCGCCGGGCTGAGCGCGGCCCTGCTGCTGGGCAGGTCCCGGCGCCGGGTGGCGGTGGTGGACTCCGGTGAACCGCGCAATGCCCCCGCCGCGCGGATGCACGGCTTTCTCTCCCGGGACGGGATGCCCCCGGCGGAGCTGCTGGCCGCGGGCCGGGCCGAAGCCGCCGGGTACGGGGTTGAGTTCTTCGACACCCCGGCGGACGAGATCACCGCGGACGGGGATGGATTCGGGCTGCGGCTCGCCGGGGGCGCGGTGCTGACGGCCCGCCGGGTGCTGGTCGCGACCGGGCTGCGGGACGAACTGCCCGGCCTGCCCGGGGTCCGGGAGCGCTGGGGCCGGGATGTGCTGCACTGCCCGTACTGCCATGGATACGAGGTACGGGACGAACCGCTGGGCGTGCTCGGCACCGGCCCCGGCTCGGTGCACCAGGCGCTGATGGTCCGCCAGTGGTCCGGCGATGTGGTGCTCTTCGCCCATGGTGTCGAACCGGACGCGGAGCAGCGCGAGCAACTGGCCGCCCGCGGGGTGCGCGTCGAGGAGACACCGGTCAGGCGGCTGGCCGTCGCGGACGGGGCGCTGCGGGGCGTGGAGCTGACGGACGGCCGGATCGTGCCCCGTACCGCCGTCTTCGCCGCCCCGCGGATGGTGCCCCGGGACGGGCTGCTGACCCCGCTGGGCTGTGCCCGGGACGAGACCACCGGCGCGGTGGTCACCGAGGGGCCGGGCCGGACGTCCGTGGCCGGGGTGTGGGCCGTCGGCAATGTCACCGACGCCCGGGCCCAGGTGCCCGTCGCGGTGGGGGCGGGCGCGGCGGCCGCCATGGACATCAACAACGGTCTGGTGGTGGAGGACGTGGCCGGGGCGGTCGCCGCGGCCCGCGCGGTATCGGCTACAACAGGGGCGTGACGACACACGAGGTGAATCTGTGGCGGGCGGGGCTCGGCCGGGTCCCGGAGTCCGTCTGGGACCGCACCGAGACGGAGATCCTGATCCTCGCGGACAACGGGCTGACGGAGCTGTCCCCGCGGATCGGCGGGCTGCGGCGGCTGCGAACGCTGGACCTGGGCCACAACGCGCTGACCGCCCTGCCGGAGGAGCTGGGCCGGCTGACCGGGCTGAGCCGGTTCCTCTATCTCCACGACAACCGGCTCACCGCCCTGCCCGCCTCCCTCGGCGAACTGGCCGCCCTGCGCTACCTCAACATCGGCGAGAACCCGCTCGGGACGCTCCCCGGCGCGCTCGGCGGGCTGGCGTCCCTGCGGGAACTGCGGGCCCAGCACTGCGGACTGGCCGCCCTGCCCGGCTCCCTCGGCGGACTGGGCGGCCTCCGTGAACTGTGGCTGCGGGGCAATGCGCTGACCGCCCTGCCGGACTCGTTCACCGCACTCACCGAACTGCGCCGCGTCGAACTGCGGGAGAACGCCCTCACCGAACTCCCGCGCGGCCTCGCGGCCCTCCCCCGCCTGCGGGAGCTGGACCTGCGCTCCAACCGGCTGCGGGAGATCCCGGAGTGGTTGCTCGGCCTGCCCGCGTTGGAGAAGCTGGACCTGCGCTGGAACGCCCTGGCCCCGCAGGACGGGCTGGTGGCGGAGCTGGAGCGGCGGGGCTGCGCGGTACTGACCGGCTGAGGGCGGCGGAGTCCGGTCTCAGGTACGGGGCTTGGTCAGGGCCTCGTAGTTCGCGGACCAGCCCGAGTCCGCGTGCCCCAGCTCGCGGGCCCGGTCCGTCATCCGCTGGACGCCCTCCATCTGGGCGGAGTCGATGCCCGCGGCCCGTCCGGCGTGCACGATGTGGTCGACGGAAGCGGCCATCGTCCCGAGCCCGGCGGTGAGCGCCGGATAGGAGCGGGCGTCGATATCCGCGGCCATCGCCGCCAGCGCCTCCGGGAGGAGGTCGACAAGGCTCGTCATATACGGCGCCACCTCGGCCGCCGGAACGCCGTGCGCCCGGGCCAGCGCGAAGGCGTGGATCATCGCGCCCATGGCGCCGTAGAAGACGTCCAGCAGCGCCACGTCGAACACCGCCGCGCGGTCCGGGCTGTCGCCGATATGGACGGTCCGGCCGCCGAGGGCCCGCAGGACGGGCTCGTACCGTTCGAAGGCCGTGCGGTCGCCGGAGTAGAAGAGCAGTCCGGCGGGGGTTCCGACGACCGCGGTCGGCACCATCACGGCCCCGTCCAGATAGGCGATGCCGTGCTCCGCGGCCCAGGCGGCCGCGGCCCTGGCCCGTTCGGGGAGATCGGCGGTCACATTGACCAGCGTCCGCCCGGAGAGGGCCTTCGCCAGCGGGGTCAGGACCGCCTCGGAGGCGTCGTAGTCGACGAGGCAGACGACGATCAGTTCGCTCGCGGTCACGGCCTCCTCCGCGGTCGCGGCGGCCACGGCGCCGCGGGCGGCGAGCGCACCGCCTTTTCCGGGGGTGCGGTTCCAGACGGTGACGGAGTGCCCGGCGTCGAGTAGGGCACCGGCGAGGGCGCTGCCCATGGCGCCGAGGCCGATCACGGACACGGACACGGCGGTGGGCGTAGCTGAGGAAGAAACGGCTGAAGAAACAGTGGTTCCGGTTGGCATACGACCATCGTTTTCCATGCCGGAAAGGGCCACAAGTACGCACTTTGAAGTGGGGTTACCCCACCTGAAGGTAAGTTCCACAGCCCGCCGGAAATGCCGGGCGGCCCGTGCGCCGGGGAAGTACGCACGGGCCGCGGGGCTGCGGAGCGGACGGAGGACAGAACCTCACCGGGGCCGGACCGCCCTCACGGCGGTCCGGCCGTCACAGGGGGCTCAGACCTTCACGGGTACGTTCTTCTCCGGCCGGGCCTCCGGCACGGCGGCAGCGTCGTCGTCGCCGGGCGGCGCGCCGTGGCCGTCGTCGAGCAGCGTCGACTCGTCGAACGGGATCCGGCCCGCGAGCACCTCCGCCGCCCGCTCCTTGTCGATCTCCTTGGTCCAGGTGCCGACCAGGATCGTCGCGACCGCGTTGCCCGCGAAGTTGGTCAGGGCCCGCGCCTCGCTCATAAAGCGGTCGATGCCGACGATCAGGCCGACGCCGTCCACCAGCTCGGGCTTGTGCGACTGGAGGCCGCCCGCCAGGGTCGCCAGCCCGGCGCCGGTGACGCCCGCGGCACCCTTCGAGGCAATGATCATGAAGATCAGCAGGGAGATCTGCTCGGAGGCGCTCAGCGGGTCGCCCATCGCGTTGGCGATGAACAGGGAGGCCATCGTCAGATAGATGGCGGTGCCGTCGAGGTTGAAGGAGTAGCCGGTGGGCACGGTGATGCCGACCACGGGCTTGCTGACGCCCATGTGCTCCAGCTTCGCGATCAGCCGCGGCAGCGCCGACTCGGAGGAGGAGGTGGAGACGATCAGCAGGAACTCCCGGCCCAGGTACTTCATCAGCGACCAGAGGCTGATCCCGGACACCAGCTTCAGCAGCGCACCGAGGATCACGAAGACGAAGAGAGCGCAGGTGACATAGAAGCCGATCATGATGACCGCGAGGGACTTCAGAGCGTCCATCCCGGTCTCGCCGACGACCGCGGCGATCGCGCCGAAGGCGCCGATCGGGGCCACCCACATGATCATCGCCAGGATGCGGAAGACCAGCCGCTGGATATGGCCGATACCGCGGAGCACCGGCTCGCCCGCCCTGCCCATCGCCTGGAGCGCGAATCCGGCCAGCAGGGCCACCAGGAGCGCCTGGAGGACCTCGCCCTCGGTGAAGGCGGAGACCAGGGTCTTGGGGATGATCCCGAGCAGGAAGTCCACGGTCGACTCGCCGCCCGCGCCCTCGGCCGCCTTGCCGCCCGCGGCCTTGGCCTCCTCGGTGATGGAGAGGCCGGCGCCCGGCTCCAGGAAGTTGCCGACCAGCAGGCCGATGGCGAGCGCGACCGTGGACATCACCACGAAGTAGCCGAGCGCCAGCCCGCCGACCGCGCCGACCTTCGCGGCCTGCCGGACCGAGCCGATGCCGAGCACGATGGTGCAGAAGATGACCGGGGCGATCATCATTTTGATCAGGTTCACGAAGCCCGTACCGATGGGCTTGAGTTCGACCGCGACCCCGGGGGCTGCGAAGCCCACGGCGATACCCGCCACCACCGCGACGATCACGGCGATGTACAGGTAGTGCGTACGGTCCCTTCTGCCTGCTGTCGCAGCCACGGGGTCCTCCTCGGAGAAAAATTGCCAGGTCCATGTCCCGTATGGATTTCGGCGAATATCCATCACGCTGTGACCCGGGTCACCGTTACGTGCATTTCGTTCACGACCGAATCGTTCACCGGCCCTTAAACACCGCGAAACGGAAGGCACACTGGTGCCATGCGCATACCCCGCCCCCGCAGCCTGGCGGGCCAGCTCTTCGCGATGCAGGTGGTCCTGGTCGCGGTGATCGTCGCGAGCGGTGCCCTCTTCGCCTATGTGATCGACCGCTCCCAGGCCGAGGAGACCGCCCGGCGCCAGTCCACCGCGACCGCGGCGGCCGTCGCGGACTCGCCGTCGGTCGCCGCCGCCGCGCGTTCCGCCGATCCGACCGCGGTCCTCCAGCCGTACGCGGAACGGGTCCGCCGCGACGCGGGTGTCGCCTTTGTCACGATCATGGCGCCGGACGGCACCCGCTGGACCCATCCCCAGCCCGGGGAGATCGGCCGCCGCTACCTCGGCGAGACGGCGCAGGCGCTGCGGGGCGAGGTCCACAGCGAGACGACCGTGGGGGTGCTCGGCTCGTCCATCCGGACCGTCGTCCCGGTGTTCGCCCCCGCCGATCCGGCCGCCCCCGGCGATCCGGCGGGGTCCGTCCCGGAGCGGAAGGTGATCGCGCTGGTCAGCGCGGGGATCACCATCGAACGGATCAGCGAGCAGGTACGGGAGCAGGTCATGGGACTGCTGCTGGCCGCGAGCGGCGCCCTGGCGCTCGGCGGCCTCGGCACCTATGTGATCAACGCCCGGCTGCGCCGCCACACCCACGGGATGAACGCGGGCGAGCTGAGCCGGATGCACGACTACCACCAGGCGGTGCTGCACGCGGTGCGCGAGGGGCTGCTGATGCTCGACGGCCGGCGCCGGATCGCGCTGGTCAACGACGGGGCCCGGGAGCTGCTCGGGCTCGGGGACGACTCCGTGGGGCGGCCGGTCGCCGAGCTGGGGCTGCCGCCCGCGCTGACCGGCGCGCTGCTGGCCGCCGAGCCCCGGGTCGACGAGGTGCATCTGACCGCGGACCGGGTCGTGGTGGTGAACACCCGGCCGGTGGTCGGCGGGGAGCGCCGGGGCACGGTGGTGACCCTGCGGGACCACACCGAGCTCCAGGCGCTCTCCGGCGAGCTGGACTCCGAGCGCGGCTTCAGCCACGCCCTGCGCTCCCAGGCCCACGAGGCGGCGAACCGGCTGCACACCGTGGTCTCGCTGATCGAACTGGGCCGGGTCGACGAGGCCGTCGACTTCGCCACCGCCGAACTGGAGCTGGCGCAGGTGCTGACCGACCGGGTGGTGGGGGCGGTCGGGGAGCCGGTCCTCGCGGCGCTGCTGCTGGGCAAGGCGTCCCAGGCCAACGAGCGGGGGGTGGAGCTGGTGCTGGCCGAGGACAGCCGGATCGACGACGGGGTGCTGCCGCCGTCGCTCCCGGCCCGCGATCTGGTCACGATCATCGGCAATCTCGTCGACAACGCGGTCGAGGCGGCCTCGGAGGCGGCGGTCTCCGGGGCCCGGCCCGGCCGGGCCCGGGTGACGGTCACCGCCCGCGCGGAGGATCCGCCCGGCGGTGGGGGCGAGCTGCTGATCCGGGTCCACGACACGGGCACCGGGGTCGATCCGGACCGGGCGGCCGACGTCTTCCACCGGGGCTGGTCCACCCGCGGTTCGGGCCGCGGGCTCGGCCTCGCCCTGGTCCGGCAGGCCGTGCACCGGGCGGGCGGCACGATCGAACTGGGCACCGGTCCGGACGGCGGCGCGCAGTTCACCGTCTGCCTGCCGCTGACGGCGGCGGTGCCCGCGTGAGACCGTACCGGGGGCCCGCGCGGGTTCGTGACGTACGATCGCCGCTGCCCCACGGCACCGGGGAGGTGCAGCAGCCATGACCGCGGACGGAACCGCTCGGACGATCGGCGTCCTGGTCGTCGAGGACGACCCGGTCGCCGCCGACGCGCACGCCCTGTACGTGGGCCGGATCGCCGGTTTCTCCGTCGCGGGCGTGGCCCACTCCCGTTCGGAGGCGGTACGGGTGCTGGAGCGCACCCGGGTCGATCTGCTGCTGCTGGACCTCTACCTCCCCGACGGGCACGGCCTCGGTCTGGTCCGGTCGCTGCGGGCCGCCGGGCACGGCGCGGACGTGATCGCGGTGACCTCGGCGCGGGATCTGGCGATCGTCCGGGAGGGCGTATCGCTGGGGGTGGTGCAGTACGTACTCAAACCGTTCACGTTCGCGACGCTGCGGGACCGGCTGGGCCGGTACGCGGAGTTCCGCGCGGCGGTGGGCGAGGCCAGCGGTCAGGAGGAGGTCGACCGGGCTCTGGCGACCCTGCGCGCCCCGGAGGGCGGGGCCCTGCCGAAGGGGCTGAGCGGGCCGACGCTGGAGGCGGTGACCCGGACCCTGCGCGGCTGTCCCGGGGGTCTGACGGCGGCGGAGGCGGGTGCGGCGGTCGGTATCTCGCGGATCACCGCCCGCCGCTATCTGGAACACCTCGTCACCCAGGACCGTGCGGTCCGCAGCCCGCAGTACGGCCAGATCGGCCGCCCCGAACTCCAGTACCGCTGGGTCAGCGGGCGCTGAGCCCCCCGCCGTCCGCGAAGCGGTCGAGGGAGCGGAGCAGCTGGGTGCGGGTGGTGTCCCCGCCGAGATGTCCCGCGTCGTCGACGACGGTCAGCTCGGCGCCCGGCCAGGCCAGGGAGAGCTGCCAGGCGGTGTCGAGGGGGGTGCTGAGGTCGAGCCGCCCGTGGGTGAGCGCGCCCGGGATCCCGGCCAGCCGGTGGGCCTCGCGCAGCAGGACGCCCTCCTCCAGCCAGGCGCCGTGGCTGAAGTAGTGCGCGCAGATGCGGACCAGCGCGAGCCGGGCGGCCGACGGCCGGTCGCCGTACGGCCGGGGGCTGGTCCGCGCGGCGGGCTCCCCGGAGACGACGGCGTCCTCCCAGTCGCACCAGTCGAACGCCGCCCGCTCGCGGACGGGGGTGTCCGGGTGGTTCAGCAGCGCGGCGTAGGCGCCGACGATATCGCCGTCGCGGGCCGTGCCCGGGGCGCCGGCGAGGAAGCAGTCCCACTCCCGGGGAAGAACCGGCCGGCCCCCCGGCCCGTCGGGACAGCGGTGGGACAGGGCGGCACACCTCCCGGACGGTGCGCTCCCCTGCCGGGGCCGCACGAGCCGCGGAAGAGCAGGGGCACCGGCCGCTCCCCGGGGCAGGGCACTGCCCGTGGGTGCGGACCGTATCGGGGGAAACACGGGGGAAGAACGGGGGAGCACACGAGTGGCCCGGGCCGAAGCACGGGGATCGGCCAAGGCCACTCGTGTCCCCCTCCGGGAGGCTGCGCCCTCAGGGGTGAGGGGCCCCGGTCGGGGGGTGCGCTCGGGCGGGGACGGTCAGAAGACGGACTCCGCCTCGTTCATCCGGCCCGTCGGGACCTTCTTGAGCTGCGTCACCGCGTCCGCCAGCGGCGCCATGACGATGTCCGTCCCGCGCAGCGAGGTCATCCGGCCGAAGTCGCCGCGGTGCGCCGCCTCGACGGCGTGCCAGCCGAAGCGGGTGGCGAGCACCCGGTCGTACGCCGTCGGCACACCGCCGCGCTGGACATGTCCGAGGATCACCGGCTTGGCCTCCTTGCCGAGCCGGTGCTCCAGCTCGGCCGCCAGCCGGTTGCCGATGCCCTGGAAACGCTCATGGCCGAACTGGTCGATCTCGCCCTTGCGGTAGTCCATGGAGCCCTCGGCGGGATGCGCGCCCTCGGCCACACAGATGACCGCGAACTTCTTGCCCCGGTCGAACCGCTCCTCGACCATCTTGACCAGGTCCTCGACCTGGAAGGCCCGCTCCGGAAGGCAGATGCCGTGGGCGCCGCCCGCCATCCCGGACTCCAGGGCGATCCAGCCCGCGTGCCGGCCCATGACCTCGACGACCATCACCCGCTGATGCGATTCGGCGGTGGTCTTCAGCCGGTCGATGGCCTCGGTGGCGACGGTCACCGCGGTGTCGAAGCCGAAGGTCCGGTCGGTGGCGGAGATGTCGTTGTCGATGGTCTTCGGGACGCCCACCACGGGCATACCGGCGTCGGCGAGCATCCGGGAGGCGGTGAGGGTGCCCTCGCCGCCGATGGGGATGAGGACGTCGATCCCGTAGCGCCGCTGGATCTCGCCGCAGTTCTCGGCGGCCTCGCGCAGCCGGGCCCGCTCCAGCCGGGCCGAGCCGAGGATGGTGCCGCCGCGGGCCAGGATGCCGCTGACGGCGTTGAGGTCGAGGGGACGGTAGTGCCCGTCCAGCAGGCCCTTGAAGCCGTCCTCGAAACCGATGACCTCGTCGCCGTGCCCGGTGATGGCCCGGTGCACGACCGACCGGATGACCGCGTTCAGTCCGGGGCAGTCGCCTCCGGCGGTGAGCACTCCGATACGCATCGCGCTGTGTCTCCTGCTCGTCAATGGGACGTTTGAGCCGGAAATCAATTGTTCCACGCGGCGGAGACCGCCGCTGCCGCTTCTGGAGTCCGGCATGGGTCGGGGGTGGGCCGGGGGCTCGGCCGCCCGGGAACGGCCGCCGCACACCGGGCCGGCGGCACGTACCCCCCTGCCCTCCCCTCCCTCCCGACCCGCCAGGCACTTAGCGCACCGACAGAGGTATCGTCAAGAGGGAAAGGCCGCTCTTCGGCGGCTTTTCTGTGCGGTCGTACCGCGGCCGCGCAGAAAAGATCAGAACGCCGTGCGATACGGGTCGTACGACGCAGGTACAGGCGAACCGAGCCTTCAAGAAGAGCGAAGCGAACAGGAGAGCACACGTGACGCGCAGCGTGTACGTGACCGGAATCGACCGCGGGGACGGCCGGCAGGTCGTCGAGCTGGGGGTCATGGAACTCCTCACCCGCCAGGTGGACCGGGTGGGCGTCTTCCGGCCGCTGGTGCACGACGGCCCCGACCGGCTCTTCGAACTGCTCCGGGCCCGGTACCGGCTGACCCAGGACCCGGGGACGGTCTACGGCCTCGACTACCACGAGGCCTCCGCGCTCCAGGCCGAGCAGGGCACCGACGAGCTGGTCTCCCGGCTCGTCGACCGCTTTCACCGGGTGGCCCGGGAGTACGAGGTCGTCCTGGTGCTGGGCACCGACTTCGCCGCCACCCAGCTCCCCGACGAGCTGGCGCTGAACGCCCGGCTCGCCAACGAGTTCGGTGCCTCCGTGATCCCCGTCGTCGGCGGCCGCGGCCAGACCGCGGAATCGGTACGGGCCGAGGCCCGCAACGCCTTCCGCGCCTACGAGGCCCTGGGCTGCGACATCCTCGCCCTGACGGTGAACCGGGTGGCGCCCGCCGACCGCGAGTCCATAGCCGAGCGGCTCGCGGCCCGCCTCCCCGTCCCCTGCTACGTCCTCCCGGACGAGCCCGCGCTCGCCGCGCCCACGGTCGCCCAGATCACCCATGCCCTCCGCGGCACGGTGCTGCTGGGCGACGACTCCGGGCTCGCGCGCGACGCCCTCGACTTCGTCTTCGGCGGCGCCACCCTGCCGAACTTCCTCACCGCCCTGACCCCCGGCTGCATGGTGGTCACCCCCGGCGACCGGGCCGATCTGGTGGTCGGCGCGCTGGCCGCGCACTCCGCGGGCACCCCGCCCATCGCGGGCGTCCTGCTCACCCTCGACGAGCGGCCCACCGACGAGGTCCTCACCCTGGCGGCCAAGCTGGCCCCCGGCACCCCCGTGGTCTCCGTCGCCGCCACCAGCTTCCCCACCGCGGCCGAGCTGTTCAAGCTGGAGGGCAAGCTCAGCGGCGCCACCCCGCGCAAGGCGGAGACCGCCCTCGGCCTCTTCGAACGCCATGTCGACAGCGCCGGACTGCTGGACCGGCTCGCGGTGGCCCGCAGCGGCCGGGTGACGCCGATGATGTTCGAGCACGAGCTGCTGGAGCAGGCCAGGGCGGACCGCCGCCGGGTGGTGCTCCCGGAGGGCACCGAGGAGCGGGTGCTCCGCGCCGCCGACGTCCTGGTCCGCCGCGACGTCTGCGATCTGACCCTCCTCGGCGATCCGGACGTCATCCGGAAGAAGGCCGCCGACCTGGGCATCGACCTCTCCTCGGTCCAGCTGATCGACCCGAACACCTCCGAGCTGCGGCAGCCCTTCGCCGAGCGGTACGCGGAGCTGCGCGCCCACAAGGGCGTCTCGGTGGAGCTGGCGTACGACGTCGTCGCCGACGTCAACTACTTCGGCACCCTGATGGTCGAGGAGGGGCTGGCCGACGGCATGGTGTCGGGTTCGGTGCACTCCACGGCCGCCACCATCCGCCCCGCCTTCGAGATCATCAAGACCCGCCGGCCGACGGACGCCGGGGGCGGCGCGGCGATCGTCTCCTCGGTCTTCTTCATGTGCCTGGCCGACAAGGTGCTGGTGTACGGCGACTGCGCGGTCAATCCGGACCCGAACGCCGAACAGCTCGCGGACATCGCCGTCCAGTCGGCGGCGACCGCCGCCCGGTTCGGTGTCGAACCTCGGATCGCGATGCTCTCGTACTCGACCGGCACCTCGGGTTCGGGCGCCGACGTCGACAAGGTACGGGAGGCCACCGAGCTGGTCCGCCGGTCCCGGCCGGACCTGAGGATCGAAGGCCCGATCCAGTACGACGCGGCCGTGGAGCCGTCCGTCGCCGCGACCAAGCTGCCGGAGTCCGAGGTCGCGGGCCGGGCCACCGTACTGATCTTCCCGGATCTGAACACCGGCAACAACACCTACAAGGCCGTCCAGCGCTCGGCGGGCGCGGTGGCCGTGGGCCCGGTCCTCCAGGGTCTGCGGAAGCCGGTGAACGACCTGTCCCGCGGCGCACTGGTCGGCGACATCGTGAACACGGTGGCGATCACCGCGATCCAGGCCCAGCCGGCGCCCGCGCCGGACCGTCCCGTACGTCCGGCGGCCGACAGCGCCGCCACTCCCGCCTGATCCCCGCACCACCCCTTCCCCGACCAGAAAGCACCGACCGTGACCACGTCCCCTCCCCCGGCCCCCACCCGGATCCTCGTCCTCAACTCCGGCTCGTCGTCGCTGAAGTACCAGCTCCTCGACATGCGGAACGCCGCCCGGCTCGCGGTCGGACTGGTGGAGCGGATCGGGGAGCGGACGTCCCGGCTGGTACACACCCCGCTGGTGGACGGCGGGGCCGGGCTGCGGGAGCGGACCGGGCCGATCGCGGACCACGAGGCGGCGCTGCAGGCCGTGGCGGAGGAGCTGGCGGCCGACGGGCTCGGCCTGGACTCGCCGGAGCTGGCCGCGATCGGGCACCGGGTGGTCCACGGCGGGCTGCGGTTCTCCGAGCCGACCGTGGTCGACGACGAGGTGCTCGCGGAGATCGAACGGCTGGTGCCGGTGGCGCCGCTGCACAACCCGGCGAACATCACCGGGATCCGGACCGCGCAGGCCCTGCGCCCGGATCTGCCGCAGGTCGCGGTCTTCGACACCGCCTTCCACACCACGATGCCGGAGTCGGCGGCCCGGTACGCGATCGACGTGGAGACGGCGGACGCCCACCGGATCCGCCGCTACGGCTTCCACGGCACCTCCCACGCGTACGTCTCGCGCGAGACGGCGAAGCTGCTGGGGAAGGCGCCCGAGGACGTCAATGTCATCGTGCTGCACCTGGGCAACGGCGCCTCGGCCTCGGCGGTGGCGGGCGGCCGCTGTGTGGACACGTCCATGGGCCTGACCCCGCTGGAGGGCCTGGTGATGGGCACCCGCTCCGGCGACATCGATCCGGCGGTCACCTTCCATCTGCGGCGGGTGGCGGGCATGTCCACGGACGAGATCGACACCCTGCTGAACAAGAAGAGCGGTCTGGTGGGGCTCTGCGGCGACAACGACATGCGGGAGATCCGCCGCCGGATCGGCGAGGGCGACGAGCAGGCGCGGCTCGCCTTCGACATCTACATCCACCGGCTGAAGAAGTACATCGGAGCGTATTACGCGGTACTCGGCCGGGTGGACGCCGTGGTGTTCACGGCGGGGGTCGGCGAGAACGCCGCTCCCGTACGGGCGGCCGCGGTCGCGGGCCTGGAGGAGCTGGGGCTCGCGCTGGACTCGGGGCTGAACGAGGAGCGGTCCCCGCATGCACGGATCGTCTCGCCGCCGTACGCCCGGGTCGCGGTGGCCGTGGTACCGACCGACGAGGAGCTGGAGATCGCCCGGCAGGCCTTCGCGCTGGTATCCGAGGATTCACTCGACTGAGCGAATACCCGCCCATTTGTATCTTCCACCAGACGGAATATTCCGAGTCGAAACAAACCGATAGGATCCGCCTTATGCGCCGTTCCAAAATCGTCTGCACACTGGGCCCCGCCGTCGACTCGTACGAGCAGTTGAAAGCGCTCATCGAGGCCGGTATGAACGTGGCCCGCTTCAATATGAGCCACGGGTCCCACGCCGATCACGAGGGCCGGTACCACCGGCTGCGCAAGGCGCAGGAGGACACGGGCCGGGCGATCGGCGTACTGGCCGACCTGCAGGGCCCCAAGATCCGTCTGGAGACCTTCGCCGACGGTCCCGTCGAGCTGGTGCGCGGTGACGAGTTCACCATCACCACCGAGGACGTGCCCGGTGACAAGACCATCTGCGGCACCACCTACAAGGGCCTGCCCGGGGACGTCTCCAAGGGCGACCAGGTCCTCATCAACGACGGCAACGTCGAGCTGCGGGTCGTCGAGGTCGACGGGCAGCGGGTGAAGACGATCGTCGTCGAGGGCGGCGTCATCTCCGACCACAAGGGCATCAACCTCCCCGGTGCCGCGGTGAACGTCCCCGCCCTGTCCGAGAAGGACGTCGAGGATCTGCGCTTCGCCCTGCGGATGGGCTGCGATCTGGTCGCCCTCTCCTTCGTCCGGGACGCCGAGGACGTCAAGGACGTCCACAAGGTGATGGACGAGGTGGGCCGCCGGGTCCCCGTCATCGCCAAGGTGGAGAAGCCGCAGGCCGTCGAGAACATGGAAGCCGTCGTGATGGCGTTCGACGGTGTGATGGTGGCCCGCGGCGACCTGGCCGTCGAGTACCCGCTCGAAAAGGTCCCGATGGTCCAGAAGCGGCTGATCGAACTCTGCCGCCGCAACGCCAAGCCGGTGATCGTCGCGACCCAGATGATGGAGTCGATGATCACCAACTCCCGTCCGACCCGCGCGGAGGCCTCCGACGTCGCCAACGCGATCCTCGACGGCGCGGACGCGGTCATGCTCTCGGCGGAGTCCTCGGTGGGCGCCTATCCGCTGGAGACCGTGAAGACGATGTCCCGCATCGTGGTCGCGGCGGAGGAGGAACTGCTCTCCAAGGGCCTCCAGCCGCTGGTCCCCGGCAAGAAGCCCCGTACCCAGGGCGGTTCCGTCGCCCGCGCGGCCTGCGAGATCGCGGACTTCCTGGACGGCAAGGCCCTGGTCGCCTTCACCCAGTCCGGCGACACCGCCCGCCGGCTCTCGCGCTACCGGGTCTGCCAGCCGATCCTCGCCTTCACCACCGAGGAGTCGACCCGTAACCAGCTCACCCTGAGCTGGGGCATCGAGTCGTTCGTGGTGCCGCATGTCGACAACACCGACGCGATGGTCGATCTGGTCGACGCCGAGCTGCTGAAGCTCCAGCGCCACAACTCCGGCGACATCATGATCATCACGGCCGGTTCGCCGCCCGGTGTCCCGGGCACCACGAACATGGTCCGGGTGCACCACCTGGGCTCCAAGGCCTGAGAAGAGCCGCACCCGCACCGAACCGGGCAGACCGTGGACCGCACCTGAAACGGCCCACGGCCTGCCCGTGGTGCATCCGGCTCCGGGCCGCTCCCCCGGAAACCGGGAGCCGGGAGCCGGAATCTCCCCCGCCTACCAGGACGCCTGGCCGTCCGTGAGGTAGTTGTGCAGACCGGGAACGGTCAGTCTGCCGCCGAACTGCCCGGCCTGTTTCACCGTCACATCGGTGAAGACGGCGTACGGCACATCCAGCGGCGGGGGCGTCCGGGGGCTGAAGGTCACCGGGAAGATGCCGAAGAGGTTGCCCTTCAGCTCCTCCGTGTACATGGTCACCGTGCCGTCGGTGATGGTGGAGACGGACCCCCTGCGCGCCTTGACGTGCATGGTCTGCCCCAGCGGGCCGACCGCGAGCTGGTGGAGGTCCCCGATGTCCACGGCCTTCGCCGTGAACTTCAGGGCGGGCTTCAGCTCTCCGCCGCCGGTGCGGACCTCGACGATGCCGTGGTACTTGAGGCCCTTGAGGGTGAGCACCGAACTCCTCAGGATCCACGGATCGTCGGGGACCGCCGGTATGCCCGGCTCCTCCTCCGCGGCGGCGAGCGCCTCCGGATCGGGGGTGGCGCACGGAATACGCGGTCTGGCGCCTTCGGGGATGTCCTGGTCCCTCCGGGGTTCGAGGCCTTGGGCGCTCTCGTCCAGCTCCGTCACCTCTGCCCCGGCCCGGGCGGCCGCGTCCGCAACCGCCTTCTTCGTACGGTCCGCGGCGCCGTCGTCCGGCCGGGCCGCGGGCTGCTTTCCCGAACCGGTGGACGGCGGGGTCTCCCCCGGCCCGTTCCCCGGCTCACCCGGCTTGCCGGGCTTCTCCGACGTACCCGGCTTCCCCGGCGGTTCGGCCGTCGAGGGAGGTACGGACGGGGTGGTGCCCGGCCGTCCGGCCGGTGGTTTGCCGGGCGGTGCGGTCGCAGGCGGCTTCTTCCCGCCCGGAAGGCCGAAGAGGTCCTTGAGGGCGTCGCCGAGGCCCAGCGGATCCCAGGGGCCGCGGCTCGCGGCGGGGCTCGCTCCCACGGTCCCCGGTGCCGCCGCCGGGGCAGCGGGCTCACGCGCCTTGGGCCGCCGCCCCTCGTGCGCCTCCTGCGCCTCCTGCGCCTCCTGTGCGGACGGCAGTTCGCCCGGCTCCCCGTGCTCCTCCGAGGTCTCCCGCTCCGGGGCGTCGTCGCTCTCCCCGGCTTCCCCGGCTTCCCCGGACTGTCCGGGCTCCCGGGACTCACCGGTCTCATCGGGCCGCGGGGCCGGGGGCCGGGAGGACGGAGGCGGGTCGGCCGGCTCCGTCCGCTCCGGGGGTTTCGCGGTCCCCGACGGCTGAGGAGCAGGCGGTTCCCCGGCCGGAGCCTCGTCGGAGCGGGTCACGCACGGGCCGGGGGCGAACGGTATGTCCTTCCCCTCCGCGAGAGCGAGGCGCGGGGTGAGTCCCATGCCCACGATCACGGCGGTCGGCATCGCGGCCAGGGCTATCGCCTTTCCGGCGGGCCGCTGGAGCTTGCTCAGCAGTGATGTGCGGGGAGCGGCGTGCCGCGGGCCCCTCCTGCCGCGTCCCCCGCCCGCCGCGGCCGGATCCGGCGGTACGGCATCACCCTGCACTGTTCCTCCCGCCGTCCGGTTCGGTGGCGACGGCCTCCCGGGAGGTCTCGGGCCGCTCGGCCGGGACGGCCGGACCCGCGGGCGGCACCGGGGGGCCTGCCTGCGGTGGTACGGAGACGGCGGGGGGTGCTGGAACCTCCCCCGCGGCGTGGGGTGGGACGGCCGCCGGGAGGACGGGCTCGCCCGGTGCCCAGGCGACCGAGAGCGCGCCGCCCACCAGCGCGAGCAGGAAACCCATGCCGAAGCCGCCGAGGTTGGCGACGGGGATGGAGATCAGCGCCAGCAGGATCGCGGCGATTCCGGCGAACACCCTGACGATGTGGTGGAACCACATGGTGAAGCCCAGGGTGACCAGCAGTACGCCGATGATCAGGGATCCGGCCCCCGCCGTGGTCGACATGGAGAGCGTGACGTTCCCCAGGCTCAGGGTCGCATAGGGGAAGTAGGCGATCGGAACGCCGCCGAGCATGGTGAACAGCCCCGCCCAGAACGGCCGCTGCCACCGCCAGTTACGGAACCGCCGCAGGAGGATGCGGAGGACGTGTTCGTTCTGCCCGGTGGCCATGGAGTCGGCGCTCATGGAAAACAGCTCCCTGGAACTGGTGTTGCTGAGTGGAGAGTTCGGCGGGCGGTCACAGCCGCACCGGTGTCACCACCCGCCCGGACGCCGGGCCCTCTCTTCCGGATCGTGCCGGTCCGCCCCGACCCGGAAGAGACGCCCTAGTCCGTGAAGCACTCGTTGCCGTTGCCGGATCCCTTCTTCAGATTCATGCTCAGACCGCCGAGCGTGAAGGTGCCGGCCGTGGTGGACCACGTCCTCTGCTTGACCTTGGTCAGATACGCCTCATCGGCCTGCTGGGCGAACCCGTTGGGGCTGATGCTGTCCTTGACGGCAGGACCCTTCCCCCCCGGCTCGCCCTCGTCCGTGTGCCGGGCCGCGATACCGATGTCGATATTGCCGAACTTGGCGACCTCGGCCCTGAGCTCGGACACGTCCAGATAGAGATTCGCGGCCGTGACCGACGAGCCGGGGCCTCCCGCGTCCAGCCGGAGGGTGAACGCCCCCAGCACCGGGAGGTCCAGCACCACCGACTGGCACATGTCCTCGATGGTCGCGGACTTGAAGGTGGAGATCATCACCGGACGCTTGACCTTCCGGTCCCCCTCCAGCTCCACATACCCTTCGACGACTCCGCCGTACTGGGCGAACCCCTGACCGTCGAGGGAACCTGCGCTGACCTTGAACTCCTGGCCCGACACCGCGAAGGACGCCGCGAGCGCCCCCTGTGCCAGGCCGACACCGATCGCGGCCGTCGCGGCCACACTCGGCACCATGACTATGGCGAACCGCTTCCATCTGGTTCCGCCACGAGCCACAGACTCCATGACTGTTCCTCCTTCTCGGACGTACCACCTCCGGCACGGACGCCGAACGCCCGTCCGGAGATGGGAGAAGTGCTGCGTCCTCGGGAAGGAGAGCGCCCGCGCCGCCGGACGCGTACCGCGTCCGGGCCACCGGCGATCACTCCCGAGCGACAACCGCTGCCGCGTCCGACGGATCGGGCGCGGCCTCGGGTCGGACAGGCCCCGCCGTACGACGGGAACCCCCCTGTCCGCGTCCGGCGCGCCGCCGGCCGGCCCGGTGGGGACCCAGCTACCGCGGGCACGGAGGCACGGTGCGGTAGTGGACCGAGCGTGGCCGATCGTGGTGCATTCCACGCCTTGGCACAAGGGGGGTCGTTACCGACTGGTAACGAACCGATGGCCACAACGACACCTCAGCGTGCTGTGCGACGACACAGGGTGGGGCGGCCCCGGGCGCCGGACCGGGCGAAAGAAGGAGAAAACCGGGCGGAGGGCGAGAGCCGCTTTACTGCGAGTAACAGGAGCCACCTTTGCCAAGTTTTAGTAAAGCGGGGCGCCGTTTTGTCACCGCGCTGCCAAAACGGCGACGGTACGTGATCGCGCACCGCCGCCGTTCACCCAGGCCCGCAACGGACTATGACGGTACGTCAGAAGAGCACGCGCGCCAGTGCCGAACGCGCCGCCGTGACCCGGGGGTCGTCCGTGCCGACCACTTCGAACAGCTCCAGCAGCCGCAGCCGGGCCGCGTCCCGCTCCTCGGCGCGGGTCCGCCGGACCGTCTCGACCAGCCGGCCGAAGGCGTCCTCGACATGGCCGCCGACGAGGTCCAGATCGGCCGCCGCGACCTGGGCGGCGACGTCCTCGGGCCGGGCCGCGGCCTCCTCGCGCACCCGCTGCGGGTTGAGGTCCTTCACCCGGGCCAGCAGATCCGCCTGGGCGAGCCCGAGCTTGGCCTCCGTATTGCCGGGGTCGTCCGAGAGGACGTTCCGGTAGGCCTGCACCGCGCCCGCGAAGTCGCCCGCGTCCAGTGCGTCGACGGCCGCCGACAGCAGGGCGTCGTACGGGCCGGGCGGCGCGGTCTGCTCCTCGGCGGGGGCACCTTCGGGGTCCGCGTCGACGGCGATACCGGTCAGACCGAAGCGCTGCTCGGCCACCTCGATCAGCTGGTCCAGGGTGGCCCGGATCTGCTGTTCGGGGGCGGCGCCCTGGAAGAGCGGCAGCGCCTGGCCCGCGACCACGGCGAAGACCGCCGGGATGCCCTGGATACCGAACTGCTGCATCAGCAGCTGGTTGGCGTCGACGTCGATCTTGGCGAGCACGAACCGGCCGTTGTACTCCCGGGCCAGCTTCTCCAGGAGGGGGCCGAGCTGCTTGCAGGGCTGGCACCACTCGGCCCAGAAGTCGAGGACGACCGGAACCTCGGCCGACCGCTGGAGGACTTCCTGCTCGAAGCCCGCCTCGTCGACGTCGATCACCAGACTGGAGGGGGCGACGGCCCCGCCGCCGCCCTGACGTGCGGCCTCGGCACGGGCCTGCTCCGCCTTGGCCTTGGCCTCACCGGCCGCCTTCACTGCGGCGAGGTCGACGACACCGCTCATGGACATGTTCCTAGGCTGCATGGGTACATCCTCCCCCCTCGGCCCGCGCAAGTGAAAAGCACGGCCCGAAATGCACGGTGCGCGGACCGTCGGGGGCGCCCGCGGCCGCCCGGAGCGGACCCGGGGCGGCCGTACCGTACGGCCCTGCGACTGCGGGTACGGGGCCGGGGCCGGGCCCGTACTGCCTCTCAGAAGCCCGGCGGCTCCGTGTACGTACCCCATTCGTCCCGCAGGGCGTCGCAGATCTCGCCGAGCGTCGCCTCCGCCCGTACCGCGTCCAGCATCGGGCCGATCATGTTCGATCCGTCGCGGGCCGCGGTCAGCATCGCCCCGATCGCGGACCGCACCCGGGCGTCGTCCCGCCCGGCCCGCCGGTCGGCCAGGATCCGTACCTGCTCCCGCTCCACCTCGTGGCCGACCCGCAGGATCTCCAGATCACCGGTGACCGAACCGTGGTGCACATTGACGCCGACGACCCGCTTCTCGCCCTTCTCCAGCGCCCGCTGGTAGCGGAAGGCGGATTCCGCGATCTCCCCGGTGAACCAGCCGTCCTCGATGCCCCGCAGGATGCCCGAGGTCATCGGCCCGATCGGATGCCGCCCCTCGGGGTGGGCCCGGCGGCCCCGCTCCCTGATCTGCTCGAAGATCTTCTCCGCGTCGGCCTCGATACGGTCGGTGAGCTGCTCCACATACCAGGAGCCGCCGAGCGGGTCCGCGACATTGGCGACCCCGGTCTCCTCCATCAGCACCTGCTGGGTGCGCAGGGCGATCTCCGCCGCCTGCGCGCTGGGCAGCGCGAGGGTCTCGTCGAGGGCGTTGGTGTGCAGGGACTGGGTGCCGCCGAGGACCGCCGACAGCGCCTCGACCGCGGTCCGTACGACGTTGTTGTACGGCTGCTGCGCGGTCAGCGAGACACCCGCGGTCTGGGTGTGGAAGCGCAGCCACTGCGCCTTGTCGCTCCGGGCACCGTAGACCTCGCGCAGCCAGCGCGCCCAGATCCGCCGGGCCGCCCGGAATTTGGCGATCTCCTCGAAGAAGTCGAGGTGGGCGTCGAAGAAGAAGGAGAGCCCGGGTGCGAACGTGTCCACGTCGAGGCCGCGGCTGAGCCCCAGCTCGACATAGCCGAAGCCGTCGGCGAGGGTGTACGCCAGCTCCTGCGCGGCCGTCGCCCCGGCCTCGCGGATGTGGTAGCCGGAGACCGAGAGCGGCTTGTACGCGGGGATGCCCGCCGCGCAGTGCTCCATCAGATCGCCGATCAGCCGCAGATGCGGCTCGGGCTGGAAGAGCCACTCCTTCTGGGCGATGTACTCCTTGAAGATATCGGTCTGGAGGGTGCCGTTCAGTACGGCGGGATCGACGCCCTGACGCTCTGCGGCGACCAGGTACATGCAGAAGACGGGGACCGCGGGCCCGCTGATCGTCATCGACGTCGTCACCTCACCGAGCGGGATGTCCTTGAAGAGGACCTCCATATCGGCGGCCGAGTCGATCGCGACCCCGCAGTGGCCGACCTCGCCGAGGGAGCGCGGATCGTCGGAGTCCCGGCCCATCAGGGTGGGCATGTCGAACGCCACGGAGAGCCCGCCGCCGCCCGCCGCCAGGATCATCTGGTAGCGCTCGTTGGTCTGCTCGGCGTTGCCGAAGCCCGCGAACTGGCGGATGGTCCAGGTCCGGCCGCGGTAGCCGGTCGGGTGGAGCCCCCGGGTGAAGGGGTACTCACCGGGCCAGCCGATCCGCTCGAAACCCTCGTAGGCGTCGCCGGGCCGGGGCCCGTAGACCGGCTCGACCGGATCCCCGGAGAGCGTGGTGAAGTCCGCGTCGCGCTTGCGGGCCTTGTCGTAGCGGGCCTGCCAGCGCCGGCGGCCCTCCTCGATCGCGTGAGCGTCCATGCTCACCAATTTACTAGGACGTCCTAGTAAATGTCGATGAGGCGACGCCGCACGGAGGGAACGTGCGGCGTCCGGGTGATCCGGCCCCCGCGGAAGCGGCGGAGGCCTCAGGCCTCGACGGGCTGCGGGGCCGTGCCGTCGATCAGCGCCCGGGTCTCCCTGGTGATCTTCGGTTCGACGAAGAAGGACGCCACCGGAATGCAGCCCACCACCAGGACCCAGAGCAGCTTGCCGAAGCCCCACTTCGCCTTGGAGCCCAGATCGAAGGCGAAGATCACGTACACGATGAAGAGAATGCCGTGGATCTGCGAGATCACCATGGTGTCGCCGGTGCTGAAGCCGTACTTCAGCACGATGGCGCCGGTGAACACCAGCAGCCAGACGGCGGTGATGTACGCCATCACCCGGTAGCGGGTCAGCACGGTTTGTTTCATGGCGCCGAGCCTATCCGGGCGCGGATACCACCCTGCGGGCGGGGTGTCCAGCCCCGGCCACCGCGCGGCCGCCACCCCTCGTCACTCCTCGTCGAAATCCTCGGCCGCCACCCGCAGCGGGCGCAGCATCGCGAAGATCTCGGCGCACTCCTCGGCGTCGTACGCGCCGAGCCCGAAGTCCATCGCCATCAGGTCCCGGGTCGCCGCCTCGACGACTTCCCGGCCCTTGGGGGTGATGGAGGCGAGGGTGCCGCGCCCGTCGTTCGGATTGGGGCGCTTGGCCACCAGCCCGGATCCGACCAGGCGGTCCACGGTGTTGGTCACGGAGGTGGGGTGGACCATCAGCCGCTCGCCGATCTTGGACATCGGCAGCTCGCCCGCCTTGGAGAAGGTGAGCAGCACCAGCGCCTCGTAGCGGGCGAAGGTCAGTCCGTACGGTTTGACCACGGCGTCCACCCCGGCGAGCAGGATCTGGTGCGCCCGCATGATCGACGTGATCGCCGCCATGGACGGCACCGGGCCCCAGCGCTGCCGCCACAGCTCGTCGGCGCGGGCGATGGGGTCGAAGGAGAGACTGAGCGGCTTGGACACGGCCCCGACCCTACCGACTGGTCAGGGCCGCGTCCGTCCCGTCTCGCCCTTCGAACGGCGGCCCCGGACGGCCGGGCCCGGAAGCGCGGAAGGGCCGCCCTCCGCGTACGGAACGCGGCGGACGGCCCGGACCGGCCCGTCTCAGACGGTGTCGACCACTCCTTCGCGGCGGGCGCGGGAGGCGATCACCGCGTCCTCCGCCGACCGCTTCAGCTTGCGCTCGGCGACGAATCCGCCCAGCGGGACGACGGCCAGGACGAAGTAGAGCGCCGCGGTCTTGAAGTCCCAGCGGGTCCGGTTCCAGGCATCGGCCCAGAACAGCACGTAGATGATGAACAGAATGCCGTGGATCATGCCGAGCGCGGGCACCGCGTTGAAGTCCGTCGTGCGCTTGAGCACCGACGCGATGATCAGCAGGACGAAGGAGGCGCCCTCGGGCGCCGAGATCAGCCGGAGGCGGTGGAGGGCGGAGGCGGTCTTGATGTCCACGACGGGTGCACCTTTGCGGGGAGACGATCTTGTGAACGCGCTCACAAGCGCAGGCCCCATTCTGACAGCCGCTTTTGCCAAGCCTTTGTCCGGGGTGGGGGTCGGGGCAGGGGTCGGTGCGGCGGACATCGTTCCCAGGGGCCTGTCGCCCGCCCGGCGGCGCCGGTTACCGTCGCCTGGTGGCAACCTTCCGGCTCCAGGGGAGCAAAGTGCTCGCGGTCGATCTGGCCGGCGACGCCGTCAAAGTGAAGAACGGGTCGATGGTCGCGTACGACGGCCGGATGGCCTTCAAGAAGCTGTCCGGGGGCGGTGAGGGCATCCGCGGCATGGTGACCCGCAGACTCACCGGCGAGCAGATGACGCTGATGGAGGTGAAGGGCGAGGGCACCTGCTTCTTCGCCGACCGGGCGTCGGAGATAAGCCTGGTCGCCCTGAACGGCGAGAAGCTGTACGTCGAGTCGAGCAACCTCCTCGCGGCGGACGGCGGGCTGCGCACCGGCACCAGTTTCACCGGGCTGCGCGGCGGGGCGAGCGGCAACGGGCTCTTCACCACCACGGTCGAGGGCACCGGCCGGGCCGCGATCATGTCGGACGGCACGGCGGTGGTCCTCCGGGTCACCCCGCAGTACCCCCTCTCCGTCGACCCCGGCGCCTACGTCGCCCACCAGGGCGATCTGCGCCAGAACTTCCAGTCGGGCGTCACTTTCCGCACCCTCGTCGGCGAGGGCGGCGGCGAGGCCTTCCAGATCCGCTTCGAGGGCGACGGTCTGGTCTATGTGCAGCCCAGCGAGCGGAACACGATCGGTGGTGACGTGTAGTGGCTTTCCGCGAGATCAACTCCAAGATGGTCGAGGCGACCGTCGTCCCCGGGCAGCGGCTCTACAGCCAGCGCGGCGCCATGATCGCGTACCGCGGCGATGTGGGCTTCACCCCGAGCACGACCGGCGGCAGCGGTGGTATCGGCGGCATGATCGGCCGCCGGGTGGCGGGCGAGGCCACCCCGCTGATGAAGGTCGAGGGCAGCGGGACGGTGATGTTCGGGCACGGCGGCCACCACATCCAGGTGGTGGAGCTGACCGGCGACACCCTCTATGTCGAGGCGGACCGGCTGCTCGCCTTCGACGGGACCCTGGAGCAGGGCACGGTGTTCCTCGGCGCCCAGGGCGGCGTCATGGGCATGGTCCGCGGCCAGGTGACCGGCCAGGGGCTGTTCACCACCACGCTCCGCGGCCACGGCTCGGTCGCGGTGATGGCCCACGGCGGGGTGATCGAACTGCCGATCGTGCCGGGCCGCCCGGTCCATGTCGACCCCCAGGCGTATGTGGCCCACCACGGCGATGTTCAGAACAAGCTCTCCACCGCGCTGGGCTGGCGCGACATGGTGGGGCGCGGTTCGGGTGAGGCGTTCCAGCTGGAGCTGAGCGGGCGGGGCGCGGTGCTCGTCCAGGCATCGGAGGAGAAGCTGTGACCGTTTCCGGCGACCGCCCCGTGGTGCACGACCCCACCACCCTCCCCGCCGACGACAACGTCAATCCGTACACCTTCTGTGTGGAGCTGAAGGGGAGCCAGTGGTTCCTGCAGAAGGGGAAGATGATCGCCTATTACGGGCGGATCGATTTCAACGGCATCGGACACGGGCGGCTCGACCGGCTGCTGCGGACCTCCTTCCACTCGCCGCTGCACGCCGCGGACTGGGTGGTGGCGGAGGGCAGCGGCAAGATGCTGCTGGCCGACCGGGCCTTCGACGTCAACTCCTTCGATCTGGACGACGGCAATCTGACCATCCGGGCCGGGAACCTGCTGGCGTACCAGCCGTCGCTGGCACTGAAGCAGTCGATCGTGCCGGGCTTCCTCACCCTGATCGGTACGGGGAAGTTCGTGGCCGCCTCCAACGGCCCGGTGGTCTTCATGGAGCCGCCGCTGCGGGTCGACCCCCAGGCGCTGGTGGGCTGGGCCGACTGTCCGTCGCCCTGTCACCACTACGACCACGGCTATATGACGGGGGTGATGGGCGGGCTGCGGGCGCTCACCGGGATCGGCGGGGCGTCGGGCGAGGAGCACCAGTTCGAGTTCGTGGGTGCCGGGACGGTACTGCTCCAGTCGACGGAGACGCTGCTGCCGGAATCGGCGACGGGGGCGCCTCCGGCGCAGGCGGGGGTGCCGGGCGGGCCCGGCGGGGGCCAGGGGCAGCACGGCTCGACCCCCCGGCTGCCCGGTCAGCTGGGTGATCTCCAGCGCCGTTTCGGCCTCTGAGCGGCCCCGGCCAGGAAGGGCGCGTACGTCGCGGGACGTCCGCGCCCCTCTCGTGCTGCGTACACTGCGCAGTCGTACGGGTGGTCACCGTGGCGGTGCGGTACGGCCGGGATACGGCGGGGGCGCCCCGGTGAGGGGTGTATCGCGCGTTCGCTGCGGTTCCGTGAACACATCCCCAAAATAGTCCGCTTTTCAACTTTTTTAGGTAGAATCCCTGTATGGAGACCGACACTGAGACGGCCACCCGCTGGCTCACCGAGGACGAACAGCTCACCTGGCGTACGCATCTCGACGTCAGCCGGCTGCTGATGCACCAGCTGGAGAAGGACCTCCAGCCGTTCGGGCTGACGAACAACGACTACGAGATCCTGGTCAATCTCTCCGAATCGCCGGAGCTGCGGATGCGGATGAGCGACCTGGCCGCCGCGACCCTGCAGTCCAAGAGCCGGCTCTCCCACCAGATCACCCGGATGGAGACCGCGGGACTGGTCCGCCGGGAGAACTGCGAATCGGACCGGCGCGGGCTGTACGCGGTCCTCACCGACGCGGGTATGGAGACGATGCAGCGGGTCGCACCGCACCACGTGGCGTCCGTGCGCCGGCACTTCATCGACCTGATGGCCCCGGACGCCCTGGCCGGACTGCGGGAGTCCCTGACCCCGGTGGCCGAGCATCTGCGCGGCCGGCGCGGCAAGGCCTGACTCCGCCCCCGGCGGCCACCGCACCGGCACCCGGCACCCGGCACCCGGCACAGCCGTATCACTTCACTGCGCGGGCAGCCTCAGCACGAAGAGCGCACCGCCCGCCCGCGACTCCCCCACCGTCAGCGTCCCGCCGTGCCGCTCCGCCACATCCCGGGCGATGGCCAGTCCCAGCCCGGCGCCGCCCTCGTCCCGGGTGCGGGCGTCGTCGAGCCGGACGAACCGCTCGAAGATCCGCTCCCGTTCGGCGTCCGGCACCCCGGATCCGTCGTCGCCGACCGCGAGCACCGCGGCCCCGCCCTCCCGTGTCACGGACACGGTCACCTCGCCCGCCGCGTGCCGCTCCGCGTTGTCCAGCAGATTGCCCAGCACCCGGTCGAGCTGCCCGGCCGAGCCGAGCACCTCCACCCCGTCCGCCGCGGTCACCGCGACCGGCACCCGCCCGGCGCCGCCCCGCTGCGAGACCTGCTCGCGCACCAGCGCCGACAGATCCACCACCGCCCGGCCGGGCCGCTCCCCCGCGTCCAGCCGGGCCAGCAGCAGCAGATCGGCCGCGAGCTGCTGGAGCCGTACGGTGTCGGCCACCGCGCCCGGCACGTCCAGCAGCTCGGGATGGGCCTCACCCACTTCGAGCTGGGTCCGCAGGGAGGCGATCGGGCTGCGCAGCTCGTGCGAGGCGTCCGCGACGAACCGGCGCTGCCGCTCCACCGACGTCTCCAGCGCCGCGAGGGTCTCGTTGGTGGTCCGGGCCAGCCGGGCCACCTCGTCCCGGGTGCCGGGCTCCGGCACCCGCCGGGACAGATCCTCGGAGGCGGTGATCTCGGCCATCTCGGCCCGGATGTCCTCGACCGGCTTCAGTGCCCGCCGGGTCACCAGCCAGGTCACCCCGCCGACCACCACCATCAGCACCGGCAGCCCGGCGAGCATCGCCTCCCGTACCGACTCCACGGCATGCTGCTCCACGGCGAGCGGGGCACCCGCGTAGACGGTCACGGTCAGACCGCCGCCGGTGGTCGCCTCCACGGCCGCGAAGCGGTACTCGGCCGTCTCTCCGTCGACGGTCGCCTCGCCCCGGCTGAACCGCGGCTCCTTCCCCGACACCTGGCCCCGCTCGGGATCGTCGTCCTCCCGGTCCGCGTCCGGCTCGTCCTCGCCGGTGGGCAGCGGCTCGGGCTTCACCCCCGTACTGCCGGTACCGGAGATCTTCTCCAGGTCCTTGCTGACGGCGACGGTCTTCCCGTCCTCGTCGACGACCTGGACCGGACGGTCCTCCGGGGAAGTGACCGAAATCGGCCCGTCCCCGGCCTCCCGGGCGATCTGCGAGGCGACCTCGCGGGCGGTGACCTCGGCCTGGAGTTCGGCCTGGTCGGTCAGGTACGCCCGCAGCACCAGCAGCACCGAGAACCCGGCGACCACCAAGGCGACGGCGACGACGGCGGTGGCACCCAGCGCGGCCTTGGCCCGTACGGATCTCATCGCCCGGCCACCAGACGGTAGCCCGCGCCGCGCACGGTCTGAATGCACTCGGCGCCCAGTTTCCGGCGGAGCGCGCTGATGTAGACCTCGATGATGTTGGGGTCGCCGTCGTAGGCGAAGTCCCAGACGTGCTCCAGGATCTGCGCCTTGCTGACGACCTCACCGGCGCGGACCGCGAGCTGCTCCAGGACGGCGAACTCCTTCGCCGTGAGGGTGACCTCCCGCTCCGCCCGGAAGACCCGGCGGGCCGCGGTCTCCACCCGCAGATCGCCGACGGTGAGCGTGGGGGACGCCCCGGCACCACGGCCCCGGCGGCGCAGCAGCGCCTTGATCCGGGCGATCAGCACAACGTACGAGAACGGCTTGGTCAGATAGTCGTCGGCGCCGGTGTCGAGGCCCTCGGCCTCGTCGTACTCGCCGTCCTTCGCGGTCAGCATCAGGATCGGTACGTCGTTCCCGGCGGCACGCAGCGCGGCGCAGATCCGGTAGCCGTTCATCCCGGGCAGCATGATGTCGAGGAGCAGCAGGTCGTAGTCGCCCTCGGCGGCACGGTGGAGCCCTTCGAGACCGTCGTGGACCACGTCCACGGCATAGCCCTCGGCGGTCAGTCCCTTGGCGAGGGAGAGCGCGAGGCGCTTCTCGTCCTCCACGATCAGCAGACGCATGCCCTCAGGGTCGCAAACCCGACCTGAAGAAGCCTTCAGGTGGCTTCAGGCGGCGTTCAGGGTCACCCGGCCAGATTGGTGGTCGTCCGGTTAACGACCCAACGACGGGAATCCCCACTCATGAAGCGCAAGATCGTCATCGCCACCGCCGTCGCCGCCCTGATGGCCGGCGGCACCCTGACCGCGTTCGCCGCGACCGGTTCCTCCGACGACCGCACCCCGCCCGCCGCGAAGGTCACCCTGACCGAGGCGAGCGACGCCGCGCTGGCGAAGGTGCCGGGCACGGTGGAGTCCGCCGACCGCGACGACGACGGGAAGGGCGACTGGGAGATCGACATCCGCACCTCGGACGGCACGGAGCGCGAGGTCCGGGTCGATGCGCAGAACGGATCCGTGCGGGTGGAGACCGGCGACGACCGGGACGACCGCGACGACTCCGGTGACGACCGGAACGAGCAGGACGACGACCGCGACGACCGCGGCGACCGGGACGACCGCGACAAGCAGGACGACCGGGACGACGCCGCGGCGGCCGCCGCCGCGAAGACCACGTCCGCCCAGGCGCAGGCCGCGGCGCTGAAGCTGCACCCGGGCACGGTCACGGACGTCGAGTTCGACGACGCCCGCTGGGAGATCGACATCAAGGGCAACGACGGCAAGTGGTACGACGTCGACGTCGACGCCACCACGGCCGAGGCCACCACCGGCCGGAACGACTGACCGGGGCTCTCAGGGGGGCGGGTGACCGCCCCCCTAATCCCGTGCCGTCAGGCTCGCGCGGAGTTCGTCCGCCGCCGTGTACACATCCAGCTCCCCCGCCACCACCCGGGCCGCCAGAGTGCCGACCAGACGGTCGCCGTGGAGGCCCGCGATGCGTTCGCGGAGGGCGGTGAGGGCGATGGTCTCCACCTCTCCCGCCGCCCGCCGCAGCCGGCGTTCCGCGAGGATGCCGTGCTCCTCCGTCCAGGCGCGGTGTTTCTCCAGCGCCTCGACCATCTCGTCGATGCCCTCGCCCCGGGCGGCCACGGTCTTCACGATCGGCGGGCGCCAGTCGCCGGGGGCCCTGGCCTCGCCGAGGCCGAGCATATGGTTGAGTTCGCGCGCGGTGGCGTCCGCACCCTCGCGGTCGGCCTTGTTGACCACGTACACATCGCCGATCTCCAGGATTCCCGCCTTCGCGGCCTGGATGCCGTCGCCCATCCCGGGCGCCAGCAGAACCACCGAGGTATCGGCCTGGGCGGCGATCTCGACCTCGGACTGGCCGACGCCGACCGTCTCGACCAGGATCACGTCGCAGCCCGCCGCGTCGAGGACGCGTACCGCCTGCGGCGCGGCCCACGCCAGGCCGCCGAGATGGCCGCGGGTGGCCATGGAGCGGATATAGACCCCGGGGTCGGAGGCATGGTCCGACATCCTTACCCGGTCGCCGAGGAGCGCACCGCCGGAGAACGGCGACGAGGGGTCGACGGCGAGCACCCCGACCCTTCTCCCCGCCCGGCGGTAGGCGCCGACCAGGGCGGACGTGGTGGTGGACTTCCCCACGCCGGGCGAGCCGGTCAGTCCGACCACATAGGCCCGGCCGGTGAGCGGTGCCAGGGCCGCCATCACCTCCCTGAGCTGCGGCGACGCCCCCTCCACCAGGGAGATCAGCCGCGCGACGGCGCGCGGCTGCCCCTCCCGTGCCCGGGTGACCAGTTCGGGGACGTCCACCATGCCTCTGCTCCTCACCGCACACGCGGCCCGTGCCGCTTCCGCCTGTTGCGCCGCCGCGGCCCGGTCCGGACGGCCCGGGACGGAGGCGCCCCCGGGCCCGGCCCGGGGGTGCCGGGGACTACTTCCCGGACCCGTTCCCCGGCCCGTTCCCCGGCACACGGAGGATCAGCGCGTCGCCCTGTCCGCCGCCGCCGCAGAGCGCGGCCGCGCCCGTACCGCCGCCGCGCCGGCGCAGCTCCAGCGCAAGGTGGAGCGCGATCCGGGCGCCGGACATGCCGATGGGGTGGCCCAGCGCGATCGCGCCGCCGTTGACGTTCACCCTTTCCGGGGACACGCCGAGGTCCTTCATGGACTGCACGGCGACCGCGGCGAAGGCCTCGTTGATCTCGATGAGGTCCAGGTCGGCGACGGAGATGCCCTCCTTGGCGACCGCGTGGGCGATCGCGTTGGACGGCTGGGACTGGAGTGAGTTGTCGGGTCCCGCGACATTGCCGTGCGCGCCGATCTCCGCGAGCCACTCCAGGCCCAGCTCCTCGGCCTTGGCGCGGCTCATGACGACGACGGCCGCGGCACCGTCGGAGATCTGCGACGAGGTGCCCGCGGTGATGGTGCCGTCGGCGGCGAACGCGGGCCGCAGCCGGGCGAGGTTCTCCGCCGTGGTCTCGGCCCTGATGCCCTCGTCCGCGGCGAAGACGACCGGGTCGCCCTTGCGCTGCGGGATCTCGACCGGGGTGATCTCCGCGTCGAAGAGGCCGTTCTTCTGCGCCGCGGCGGCCCGCTGGTGGGAGGCGGCGGCGAAGGCGTCCTGCTCGGCGCGGCCGATACCGAGCCGGGTGTTGTGCTTCTCGGTGGACTCGCCCATGGCGATGTTCTCGAAGGCGTCGGTGAGGCCGTCGTGGGCCATGGAGTCCAGCATTCCGACCGCGCCGTATTTGAAGCCCTCGCGGCTCTTGGGCAGCAGATGGGGGGCGTTGGTCATGGACTCCTGGCCGCCCGCGACGACGATGTCGAACTCCCCGGCGCGGATCAGCTGGTCCGCGAGGGCGATGGCGTCGAGACCGGAGAGGCAGACCTTGTTGACCGTGAGCGCGGGTACGTTCATCGGGATGCCCGCCTTGACCGCGGCCTGGCGCGCGGGGATCTGCCCGGCCCCCGCCCCCAGCACCTGGCCCATGATCACGTACTGCACCTGGTCGGGGCCGATGCCCGCCCGGTCGAGGGCGGCCTTGATCGCGAAACCGCCGAGGTCGGCCCCGGAGAAGGACTTCAGCGAGCCGAGGAGCCGCCCCATGGGCGTCCGTGCGCCCGCGACGATCACCGTGGTGTTTCCGTTACTGCGGGCCGTTCCTGAAGCGAGAGACGACATGGGTGACGATCCCCTTCCAGCTCGGACGCTGAGGAGTGAACGAGGGTTTACTTCAATGTACTGATCGGTACGCCCCCGGGTCACGGTGCACTCGGTGTGACAGCGGGCACCTTGCGTAACCGGGGTCCGGACGCTCCACTGGTCCCATGCTGACGCGCATCGACCACATCGGGATCGCCTGTACCGACCTGGACGCGACCGTCGAGTTCTACCGGTCCACGTACGGCTTCGAGGTCTTCCACTCCGAGGTCAACGAGGAGCAGGGGGTACGCGAGGCCATGCTCAAGATCAACGAGACCTCCGACGGCGGCGCCTCCTACCTCCAGCTCCTCCAGCCGATCCGGGAGGACTCCCCGGTCGGGAAGTGGCTGGCCAAGAACGGTCCGGGGGTGCACCACATCGCCTTCGGCACCGCCGATGTCGACGGGGACTCGGCGGCGATCCGGGAGAAGGGGGTACGGGTGCTCTACGACGAGCCGCGGCGCGGTTCGATGGACTCGCGGATCACCTTCCTGCACCCCAAGGACTGCCACGGCGTTCTGACCGAACTCGTCACCTCTGCCTCGGAGCACTGACCTTCGGGATTCCCGGCCCGGTAGAGTGGGCGGTTCCGGGCCGGGGCCGGGTCGGGGCCGCCACGCGTCCTCTCATATTGTTCTGTCACCATTCCCCGGGGGGCCGTTCGCAGGGCGAGCGGTGCTTGTGCGGGATCAGTTGCGACCAGGGGACGGATGGGACCGCGTAGTGCGGGGCTACGAACGCCAGGAGAGCCACCGAGCTGACGACGACCTCCTCTCTCGGTTCGAAGCCGAGATGGAGCGGCTGAAGACCGAGCGGGAGAAGGCCGTCCAGCACGCCGAGGACCTCGGTTACCAGGTCGAGGTGTTGCGCGCCAAGCTCCATGAGGCGCGCCGAGCCCTCGCGACCCGTCCGGCCTACGACAACGGCGACCTCGGCTACCAGGCCGAGCAGATGCTGCGGAACGCCCAGGCGCAGGCCGACCAGTTGCGCTCCGACGCCGAGCGCGAACTGCGGGACATCCGGGCCCAGGCCCAGCGGCTGCTCCAGGAGCACGCCGAACAGCAGGCCCGGCTCCAGGCCGAACTGCACGCCGAGGCCAATCAGCGGCGCCAGCGGCTGGACCAGGAGCTGGCCGAGCGCCGGCAGACCGTCGAGGCGCACGTCAACGAGAACGTGGCCTGGGCCGAGCAGCTCCGGGCCCGTACGGAGTCCCAGGCGCGGCGGCTCCTCGACGAGTCGCGCGCCGAGGCCGAGCAGGCCGTCGGGCAGGCCAGGGCCGAGGCGAAACGCGTCACCGACGAGGCCCGCTCCCGGGTCGGCGCGGAGGCGGAGTCGGCCCGCGGCGAGGCGGAGGCCCTGCTGCACCGGGCCCGCCGGGACGCCGAGCGGATGCTGAACGCGGCCTCCACCCAGGCACAGGAGGCCACCGGCCACGCCGAGCGGCTGCGCTCCGGGGCCACCGCCGAATCGGAGCTGGCCCGCCAGCAGTCGGCGGAGCTGACCCGGGTGTCGGAGCAGAAGCTCCAGGAGGCCGACGAGCGGCTCCGCGAAGCACGGGCCGAGGCGGAGCGGCTGGTCGCCCAGGCGTCGGAGGCGGCGGCCCGGCAGCAGACCACCGCGGATTCGGTCAACGAGCAGCGCACCCGTACCGCGAAGGCGGAGATCGCCCGGCTGGTCGCGGAGGCGACCGGCGAGGCCGAGACGGTCAAGGCGGAGGCCGAGCAGGTCCTCGCCGATGCCCGCTCGGCGGCCGAGAAGCAGCTCGCGGAGGCCGCGGAGAAGGCCAAGACGATCGCCGCCGAGGATTCCGCGGCGGCCATCGCCAAGGCGGCCCGGGACGCGGACGAGGTGCTCACCAAGGCGTCGGAGGATGCCCGGGAGACCACCCGCAAGGCGGCCGAGGAGGCCGAGCGGATCCGCCGCGAGGCCGAGACCGAGGCGGACCGGCTGCGCGGCGAGGCCGCCGACCAGGCCGATCACATCAAGGGCGCCGCCAAGGACGACACCAAGGAGTACCGGGCCCGGACGGTCGAGCTGCAGGAGGAGGCCCGGCGGCTGCGCGGCGAGGCGGAGCAGCTCCGCTCGGAGGCCGTCGCCGAGGGCGAGCGGATCAGGGGCGAGGCCCGCCGCGAGGCCGTACAGCAGATCGAAGAGGCGGCGTCGACCGCCGAGGAGCTGCTGACGAAGGCCCGGTCGGACGCCGACGAGCTGCGGACGAGTGCGGGCGCCGAGAGCGACCGGGTCCGTACCGAAGCCGTCGAGCGGGCGACGACACTGCGCCGGCAGGCCGAGGAGACCCTGGAGCGCACCCGTACCGAGGCGGAGCGCCTCCGGGTGGAGACCGAGGAGCAGGCGGACGCGGCGCGCGCGGCGGCCGAGCAGGCCGCGGACGCGCTCCGCGAAGAGGCCGAGCGGACCATGGCGGCCCGTCAGGAGGAGGCCGCCGAATCCCTGGCCCGGCTCCAGGCCGAGGCGGAGGCCCGGGTCGGGGCCGCGGAGACCGCGCTGGCGGACGCCAGGACCGAGGGCGAGCGGCTGCGGCGCGAGGCGGGTGAGGAGTCCGACCGGCTCCGTACCGAGACCGCGGAGCGGATCCGGACCCTCCGGGAGCAGGCCGAGGCGGAGGCCGACCGGCTGCGCACCGAGGCCGCCGTGGACGCTTCGGCGTCCCGGGCCGAGGCGGAGAACATCGCGGTACGGCTGCGCGGGGACGCGGCGGCCGAGGCGGAGCGGCTGAAGACCGAGGCGCAGGAGACCTCGGACCGGCTGCGGGCCGAGGCGGCGGCCGCCGCCGAGCGGGTGGGCGCCGAGGCCCAGGAGGAGCTGGCGGCCGCGCAGGAGGAGGCCGGACGGCGCCGCCGGGCGGCCGAGGAGGCGCTGGAGTCGGCGCGGGCCGAGGCGGACCGGGAGCGGGACCGGGCCCGGGAGCAGAGCGAGGAGCTGCTGGCGGCGGCCCGGAAGCGGGTCGAGGAGGCACAGTCCGAGGCGCAGGCGCTGACGGAGGACGCCGACCGGCGGGCCACGGAGGCGGTGGCCGCGGCCGAGCAGACCGCCAAGCAGGTACGGGAATCGGTCTCGGGGCTGCACGAGCAGGCCGAGGAGGAGATCGCGGGACTGCGGTCGGCGGCCGAGCACGCGGCGGGCCGGACCCGGGCCGAGGCGCAGGAGGAGTCCGACCGGCTGCGGGCGGACGCGCACTCCGCGCTGGAGCGCGCCACCGAGGACGCGGCCCAGCTGCGGGACCGGGCGCGGACCGAGACCGAGGCGGCGAACGCGCTGGCCGAGCGGACCGTCAACGAGGCGATCGCCGAATCGGACAAGGTGCGCACGGACTCCGCGGAGTACGCACAGCGGATGCGTACCGAGGCGTCGGACACGGTGGCGGCGGCCGAGCAGGACGCGGCGAGGACCCGTGCGGACGCCCGTGACGACGCGAACCGGATCCGCTCGGAGGCGGCGGCGCAGGCCGACCGGCTGGTCGGCGAGGCCGCCGAGGAGGGCGACCGGATCCGCGCCGAGGCGCAGGGGGTTCTCGACGACGCCCGCCGTACGGCCGACAAGCGGCGTGCGGACGCGGCGGCACAGGCGGACCAGCTGCTGTCGGAGGCGCGCGGGGACGCGGAGCGGCTGCGGGCCGAGGCCGCGGAGACCGTGAACTCGGCACAGCAGGCCGCCGAACGGATCCGGTCCGAGGCCCAGCAGGTCACATCGGACGCGGAGGCGGCGGCGGAACGGCGGCGGTCCGAGGCCAGGGCGGCCGCGGACCGTACGGTCGACGAGGCGCGCGAAGCGGCGGCCAAACGCCGCCGGGACGCGGCCGAACAGGCCGACCAGCTCGTCAACAAGGCCCAGGAGGAGGCGCTGCGCGCCGCTCTGGAGGCCGAGAAGCAGGCCGACACGATGGTCGGCGCGGCCCGCAAGGAAGCCGAACGGCTGGTCACCGAGGCGACCGTCGAGGGCAATTCGCTGGTGGAGCGGGCTCGGGCGGACGCGGACGAGCTGCTGGTGGGCGCCCGCCGGGACTCGACGGCCATAAGGGACCGGGCGGAGGAGCTGCGGATCCGGGCCGAGTCCGAGGTCGAGGAGCTGCACGAGCGGGCCCGCCGGGAGACGGCCGAGCAGATGAAGGTGGCCGGCGAGCGCGTGGACCATCTGGTGAAGGCGGCCACCGAGCAGCGCAACGAATCGGCGCAGAAGGCGGAGGAGCTGCTGTCGGAGGCGACGTCCGAGGCGAGCCGGGTCCGGATCGCCGCCGTGAAGAAGGCGGAGGGTCTCCTCAAGGAGGCCGAGCAGAAGAAGGCGGCCCTGATCCGCGAAGGCGAGGCCGTCAAGGCCGAAGCGGAGTCGGAGGCGCGGAAGCTGATCGGGGACGGCAAGCGGGATCTGGATGTGATCCAGCGTCGGCGCGAGGACATCCAGGCGGAGATCTCCCGGGTGCAGAATGTCCTGGAGGCGCTGGAGACGTTCGAGGCGCCGGCCGCCGGGGACAAGGTCCCGAAGCCGGGCGGCGGTTCGGGCGATCCGCGGAGCGGCGGTTCCGGAGGGGCCGTCAGGACCGGCGCATCGGCGGGTGTTACCCGTTCGAGTGGCAAGCCTTCACGATCTTAGCCACTCAAAAGACTGCACATTCTCTATATCAAACCCGCATCCGCTCGATGACACACCGCTTCGGCCCCTAGGATTCCCTCTATCACCTCACCGGTCTCATTCGACAGGAACCCCATGAGCGACACATCCTCACCCTTCGGCTTCGAGCTCGTGCGGCGTGGTTACGACCGCGGTCAGGTGGACGACCGCATTACCAAGCTCGTCGCCGACCGTGATAGTGCTCTGACCCGGATCACCTCTCTGGAAAAGCGCATCGAGGAGCTGCATCTCGAAACGCAGAACGCCCAGGCCCAGGTCAGCGACGCCGAGCCGTCGTACGCCGGCCTCGGCGCACGCGTCGAGAAGATCCTCCGGCTCGCCGAGGAGGAGGCGAAGGACCTGCGCGAGGAGGCGCGCCGCGCCGCCGAGCAGCACCGTGAGCTGGCCGAGTCCGCCGCCCAGCAGGTCCGCAACGACGCCGAGTCGTTCGCCGCCGACCGCAAGGAGAAGGCGGAGGAGGAGGGCATCCGGATCGTCGAGAAGGCGAAGGGCGATGCCACCCAGCTCCGTACCGACGCGCAGAAGGACGCCCAGTCCAAGCGCGAGGAGGCGGACGCGCTCTTCGAGGAGACCCGCGCCAAGGCCGCCCAGGCCGCCGCGGACTTCGAGACGAACCTCGCCAAGCGCCGTGAGCAGTCCGAGCGGGATCTGGCGTCGCGTCAGGCGAAGGCGGAGAAGCGGCTCGCGGAGATCGAGCACCGGGCGGAGCAGCTCCGTCTGGAGGCGGAGAAGCTGCGGACGGACGCGGAGCGCCGGGCCCGGCAGACCGTGGAGACGGCGCAGCGCCAGGCCGAGGACATCGTCGCCGACGCCAACGCCAAGGCCGACCGGATCCGCAGCGAATCGGAGCGCGAGCTGGCGGCGCTCACCAACCGCCGCGACTCCATCAACGCGCAGCTCACCAATGTCCGCGAGATGCTGGCGACGCTGACCGGCGCCGCGGTGGCGGCGGCGGGCGCGCCCGTCGACGACGAGCCGATCTCGCGCGGTGTCCCGGCGCAGCAGTCCCGCTGACCCGCCGGCCGGCGGTGGGCCCGACCCCCCGTACGGCTGATCGGAACGGCATCAAGCCCCCTGTCGCTCAAGTGGCGGGGGGCTTTGCGCGCGCTTAGCGTGGCGGCATGATCGAGCTGGAGGATCTCACCAAACACTTCGGTCCGAAGGTCGCCGTCGACCATTTGTCGTTCCGGGTCCGGCCGGGCATGATCACCGGTTTTCTGGGACCGAACGGCGCGGGCAAGTCCACCACGATGCGGATGATGCTGGACCTGGACCTGCCGACGGCGGGGACGGTCCGGATCGACGGGCGGCACTACCACGAGCTGTCGGAGCCGCTGAAGTACGTCGGGGCGCTGCTGGACGCCAAGGCGATGCACGGCGGGCGGAGCGCGTACAACAATCTGCTCTGTCTGGCCCAGGCGAACCGGATTCCGGCGTCGAGGGTCTCCGAGGTGCTGGACATCGTCGGGCTGTCGCCGGTGGCGGACAAGAAGTCGAAGGGGTTCTCGCTGGGGATGGGGCAGCGGCTCGGCATCGCGTCGGCGCTGCTGGGGGATCCCGAGATCCTGATGTTCGACGAGCCGGTCAACGGGCTCGACCCCGAGGGCATCCACTGGATCCGGAATCTGATGAAGTCGCTGGCCGCCGAGGGCCGGACGATCTTCGTCTCCTCGCATCTGATGAGCGAGATGGCGCTGACCGCCGACCATCTGATCGTGATCGGGCAGGGGAGGCTGCTGGCGGACACGTCGATGACGGACTTCATCCGGCAGAACTCGCGGAGCTATGTACGGCTGCGCTCGGCCGAGCAGGAGCGGCTCCGGGACGTACTGCACGGGGCCGGTTTCACCGTACGGGAATCGGCCGGGGCGCTGGAGGTCGACGGTGCGACGACGGAGGCGCTGGGCGAGCTGGCGGCCGCCCACCGGGTGGTGCTGCACGAGCTGAGCGGGCAGCAGGCCTCGCTGGAGGAGGCGTTCATGCAGATGACGGCGGGCTCCGTGGAATACCACGCGCACGGCACTCCGGCGGCCGGGGCCTCCGGTGCCCAACCGGCCGGCGGGCCGACCGGTCCGGACTGGGGCGCGGGCTGGGGGACCCGGGACGGCGAAGGCCACCACAACGGCGGCGGCGGCCGCAGCAAGGGAGTCTGACGGATGGCCTCGGTGCCCGCGGCCCTCCAGTCGGAGTGGACCAAGATCCGTACGGTGTCGTCGACGGTCTGGACGCTGCTGGCGGCCTTCGTCGCCACGGTGGCGATCAGCGGCGCGCTCTGCGCCGTCTACAACGCCACCTTCGGCGATCTGCCCGTCGAGCAGCAGCTGACCTTCGATCCGGTGCTCGCCGGTTTCTCCGGGATCGTGCTGGGGCAGCTCGCGATGGTGGTCTTCGGGGTGCTGGTCGTGGGCACGGAGTACAGCTCCGGCATGATCCGTACCTCGCTGGCCGCGGTGCCCCAGCGGGGCACCTTCCTCTTCAGCAAGATCGCGGTGGCGACCGCGCTGGCGCTGCTCGTCGGCTGGATCACCAGCTTCGCCAGCTTCTTCCTCGGCCAGGCGCTGCTCGGTGAGCACGGCACCACGATCGGCGCGGACAACGTACTGCGCGCGGTCGTCGGGGCGGGTCTGTACATGGGCCTGATCGCGCTGTTCTCGATGGGTGTGGCGACGATGCTGCGCTCCTCGATGCTGTCGCTCGGCATTCTGATGCCGTTCTTCTTCCTGGTCTCGCGGATCCTGATCCTGGTCCCGAAGGCCAAGGACGTGGCCCACTACTTCCCCGACCAGGCCGGTTCCAAGATCATGCAGGTGGTGCCGGGCGCCATGGGCAGCGATCGGGTGCCGTACGGGCCCTGGGAGGGCCTGGGAATCATGGTGCTGTGGGTGGTGGCGGCTCTGATCGGCGCTTTTCTGGTCATCAAGAAGCGGGACGCCTGAACCGCAGATATCACTCTCCGTCACCATCGGTTCGGAATCCCGTTCTCACGGGAACCGCCGGCCTCCGGATATCCTCGTAAGCCTTACGGGGGGCCGGCGGCGACGATGCCCGAGGCCCGGAACATCTGACGCCGATAGGGCGGGAGCATGATCGAGGCAGTCGGCCTGACCAAGCGCTACGGCACCACGACGGCCGTGTACGACCTCACCTTCCAGGTCCGTCCCGGCGTGGTGACCGGTTTCCTCGGCCCGAACGGTGCCGGGAAGTCCACCACGATGCGCATGATCCTCGGCCTGGACAATCCGACGTCCGGGACAGTCACCGTCGGTGGCCGTCCGTTCCGTACGGCGACGAACGCGGCCCGGGAGGTCGGCGCGCTGCTGGACGCCAACGCCGTCCACGGCGGGCGCACCGCCCGCAACCATCTGCTGGCCCTGGCCCAGCTCTCCGGCATCCCGGCCCGCCGGGTCGACGAGGTCCTCGGCGTCGTCGGCCTCCAGGACGTGGCCAAGCGCCGCTCCAAGGGCTTCTCGCTGGGCATGGGCCAGCGGCTGGGCATCGCGGCGGCCCTGCTGGGCGACCCCAAGGTGCTGCTCTTCGACGAGCCGGTCAACGGGCTCGACCCGGAGGGCGTCCACTGGGTCCGGAATCTGATGAAGTCGCTGGCCGCCGAGGGCCGGACGATCTTCGTCTCCTCGCATCTGATGAGCGAGATGGCACTGACCGCCGACCATCTGATCGTGATCGGCCGGGGGCAGCTGCTGGCCGATATGGGGGTACGGGACTTCATCGCGGCCAACTCGGCCGGGTTCGCCCGGGTCCGGATCCCCGAGGACGAGCCGGGGCGGCGCGAGAAGCTGTCCGGGGTGCTGGCCGAGGCGGGGGCGCGGGTGATGCCCGAGCCGGACGGCGCGCTGCGGGTGATGGGCCTGCCGCTGCCGAGGATCAGCGACCTGGCGCACGGCGCCGGTGTCCGGCTGTGGGAGCTGTCACCGCACCGTGCGTCGCTGGAGGAGGCGTATATGCGGATGACGCAGAGCGCCGTCGACTTCCGCTCGACGCAGGACGAGAAGGCGGGGCTGATGGAGCAGCAGCCGTACGGGGAGTTCCGGATGCCCGACGCCCCGACGGGCGGCGGCTGGTACGCCCCGCCGCGCCCCGGCGGGAACCTCTCCGCCGGACCGCCCCCGGCGGCCGTAACAACGTCCGGGATGCCGAAGTCCGAGCCCGCCGCCCCGACCACGTCCGAGGACCCCCGATGACCACCTCCCGCCAGCCGTCGGGCGCCCCCGTCACCGGATACGTCTCGCCCATCCCGGTCCGTCCGGCCCGGCTCTCCGACGCCATCGCCTCCGAGTGGACCAAGATCCGTTCACTGCGCTCCACGATGTGGACGCTCGGCGGGATGGTCGGCCTGTTCTTCGGGGCCGGCACCCTCGTCGCCCTCATCGTGAAGTCCAGCGACGACGGGACCTTCGTCCGGGACGAGGTGCTGACGCTGGGCTTCTTCGGCGCCGTGCTCAGCGGTATCTGCGTGATCACCCTGGGGGTGCTGACGATCACCTCGGAGTACAGCACCGGGATGATCCGTATGACCATGACCGCCTGCCCGTCGCGGGCCCGGATCCTCACCGCGAAGGCCATCGTCTACTTCGTCCTGGTGTTCGTCGCGACCTCGGTCACCACGCTGCTGCTCGGTGTCGTACAGGTCGGCATCCTCGGCGGCGAGCCGGACGGCGGCCGGTGGCTGCGCGCCACCCTCGGTGTCAGCCTCTACCTGGCCTTCCTGGGGCTGCTGGCGCTGGGCGTCGGCTCGATGGTCCGGCACTCCGCGGGCGCGATCACCATCATGTTCGGTGTCGTCCTGCTGCCGCTCGTGATGACCGTCCTGATGGTCACCTTCGATGCGCTCCGCGGGCTCAGCGAATGGCTGATCCAGTACTCCATCCCCGGCCAGCTCGGGGTCCTCTACGAGGGTTCCCTGATGGACGGCGGGCCAATGGCCTGGGAGCCGCTGGCGATCATCATCGGGCTCGCCGCCGTATCGCTGGCAGGCGCCTACGCGATGCTGGAATCGCGCGACGTGTAGTCGCGAGGTGCATCCCGGTGGACCGGGCCGGAGGGGAGACCCCCGGCCCCGCGGCCGCCGGCCGCCCGGTCAGTGCCGGGGCGCGTTACGGGACCGCTGCACCCGGCTGGTGCGGCGGTCCTTGGCGTTCCAGCAGGCCTTGTGCCAGTGCCGCCGGTCGTCCACCCCGCCGTGGTCCGGCCAGGCCACCACATGCGGTACGCCGGAAGGGATCTCCTGGTCGCAGCCGGGGCAGCGGTAGCGCTTTCCGTCGGCGGCGGCACCGGCGACATGCCGGACCGACCAGTCCTCGCCCTGCCAGGACTCGGTACGGCCGAAACCGCCGTACCGGTCGCCGGTCCCACCGGCCGGAGCGGAGGATTTGTCGCCGCCCTTGGGGCGGTTGTGGCGGGGAGACACGCGGCACCTCGCGGGGCAAGTGGGGACGTTTCCTTACGAGTCCAGCCTACGGGCCGGGGCCCCGGGTAGACGCACCCGGGAGAGTGACAGCCCGCCCGCCACCGGGCCCAGTTACCGGACAATCGCATGATTTTCGCCGCCGCCCGTGCCTTTGGCACGTGTCAGGCGTTAGTGCGGTCAGGGGGGTCGGGCCATCGGCCACGAGGAGGCAGCAGGCATGCGCGTGGGTACGTTCGTCCTGGCCGCTCAGTTCCCGGGCCAGGGACGGGGGGAGGCACTGCACCGGGCGGTGCGGACGGCGGAGGTGGCCGAGGAGTCCGGGCTGGACGGGGTCTGGCTGGCGGAGCACCACTTCGTCCCGTACGGGGTCTGCCCGTCGGCGGTCACCCTGGCGGCGGTGCTGCTGGGCCGGACCCGCCGGATCCGGGTCGGCACGGCGGTGAGTGTGCTGCCGAACGTCCATCCGGTGGCCCTCGGCGAGCAGGCGGCCCTGCTGCACATCACCAGCGGGGGGCGGTTCTCGCTGGGAGTGGGCCGCGGCGGGCCCTGGATCGACCTGGAGGTCTTCGGCTCCGGACTCGCGGCGTACGAAAGCGGCTTCCCCGAATCCCTCGATCTGCTGCTGCGCTGGCTGCGGGAGCCCTCGGTGGGCGCGGCCGGCGACCGGTACCGCTTCCGCGAGGTCGCCGTCGTACCGCGCCCCGCCGATCTGCTCGACGGCGCACCGCGGTCCACCGCGGATGGTCCCGCCGAGCCGCACGACGGCACGGCAGCAGATACGACCGCGGCAGTCGGAGCCGGTACGGGAGCAGCCGGCGGCGGTACGGCGGAGTTCGCCGGCGCCCCCGGCGCGCACCCCGAGGTCGTCGTCGCCTGCACCTCTCCGGACGGGGTGCGGATCGCCGCCGAACGCGGACTGCCGATGCTTCTGGGCATGCACTGCGGCGACGAGGAGAAGGCCGAGATGATCGCCCTCTGGCGGCGGCACGCCCTGGCCGCGGGACACTGCCCCGATGCCGTCGCCGCCGCGGGACACGTATCCGCCGGAGTGGTCCAGATAGCCGACGAGGCCGGGGAGGCCCGTGGGGCCCTGCTCAAGGCCATGCCGGGCTGGCTGAGGCTGGGACTCGGCGCCCATCGGACGGTCGACGACCGGGTACGGACGATGCGGGACCCCGTCGCCTATACCGAACTGCTCTGTTCGCTGCATCCGGTGGGCCCGCCCCGGGCGGCGGCCGACCGGCTGGCGGCCACCGCGGAACGTACCGGCATCACCCGCTTCGCGCTCCTCGCCGAGGGCTCCGGCGATCTCGTCGCCACGGAGACCACCGTGCGCCGCCTCGGCGAGGAAGTCCTTCCCCTGCTGCGCTGAGCAGCGGCGGCTCCGGACCGGGGCACGGGCCGGGCACGCCGGGCACCGGCCCCGCGCGCCCTGCCGGGCGCCTCGGCGCCCCGAGCCCGGCTGCCGGGAGTTCCCCCCGCCGCGGGAAGCGTCCCGTGCGGGGGGCTCACGGGGGCCGCCCTCCCCCTCGCCCCGGGCGGCGTGGGGGACCCCCGGCGGCGGCCGGGTGCCCCGCACTTCCCGTAGCGCGAGGCCGTTTCCGCTGCCGCCCGCTCGGATCAGCAGTCGCGGAACTCCGGCGACTGGTTGAGCAGCTGCGCCCGGGAGGAGGTGAAACGGCCGAGCCGCTCGTCCACCGACGGGTCCAGCGGGAACACCGCGACGCGGTGGCAGTTCTGGAAAGCGAGACGTACTCCGAAGTGCCGCTGGAGCGCACCGCGTATCGCGTCACTCGCGAGCGCGCGCAGCAGTTGACCACGTGCCTGCTCGTCCGGCGGGGGCGTCTGGTTGTCGGCGAAATCCCCGCCGTCCACCTTCAGCCTGGCCACCAGAGAGCTGATCATCTCCCATGCATAGGGCAGGGAGGTCCGGACGCAGTCGACGAAGGCGGCTTCGTCGACCTCGCCTCGCTCGGCCTGTTCCAACAGCGCCGGTGAGACGTCGAGCGACATGGGTTCTCCTCTCGCGACCCCGGATTCCGGGGTCTTACGGGCAGGGAAGGAGGTCCGCCGGTCCCCCGGTGGCACCGGCATGCGCGGAAAAATGACGACGCACAGTACGCGTCCGGCAACCTCCTGCATCCACGGTAAGTGCGGTGTCCCGGTGGCACCAGAAGATTGGGCCGACAACCAGCCAGAAGCGAACAGGGACAAGTGGGGCGACCCGAAGGGGCTCAGCCAGGCTCAGTAGCGGGTGCGGACGGTCGAGCGCAGGCGGAATCGCGCGCGGCGGTGCCCGTCGAGTAGCGTTGCCGACCATGCGCCTCGTCATCGCCCGTTGCTCCGTGGACTACGCGGGCCGGCTCACCGCCCACCTCCCGTCCGCTCCCCGTCTGATCCTGGTGAAGGCGGACGGCAGCGTCTCCGTCCACGCGGACGACCGGGCGTACAAACCGCTCAACTGGATGTCCCCTCCGTGCACCCTCAAGGAGGGCGACGGAAGTGTCTGGACGGTCATCAACAAGGCGGGCGAAAAACTGATCATCACCATGGAGGAGGTTCTCCATGACTCCTCGCACGAGCTGGGGGTCGACCCCGGGCTGATCAAGGACGGTGTCGAGGCGCACCTCCAGGAGCTGCTGGCCGACCGGATCGAGACGCTCGGCGACGGCTATACGCTGATCCGCCGTGAGTACCCCACCGCGATCGGGCCGGTGGACATCCTCTGCCGGGACGCCGACGGGGCCACGGTCGCCGTGGAGATCAAGCGGCGCGGCGAGATCGACGGGGTGGAGCAGCTCACCCGCTATCTGGAGCTGCTGAACCGGGATCCGCATCTGGCGCCGGTCCGCGGGGTGTTCGCGGCCCAGGAGATCAAGCCGCAGGCCCGGGTGCTGGCGACGGACCGGGGTATGCACTGCGTCGTCCTGGACTACGAGGCGCTGCGCGGTATCGAGGACGACAAACTTCGGTTGTTCTGACAGTTCCGGCTGTTGCGGCTGTTGCGGCTGTTTTCGACGCCGGGCCGCGCGCCCGTCACCACCGCCCCGCCCCGGAATCCGGGCCGGGGCGGTGCCGTGTCCGGAACCCGGCGGGGGTACGCGCATCCGTACCGCCTCCGGCCCGTCCGCCGGGTGTCAGCCGGCCGACGGGGAGCCGGAGTCCGGGACCGGGGAAGCCGGGTCCGGGGCCGGTGCCGAGGTGCCGGACACGGCCCCTTCGGGTGCCGACTCCCCGGTCGGCGGCGGTTCGGAGGTCGCGCTGCCCGTCGGCCCGGGGGTCGGTGACTGCGGCGGTCCGGTGGGCGGCGTGGTGGGCGGCTCCGTCGTCGGCCCGCTGTCCGACGGTTTCGGGGTCGGCGGCGTCGACCGGGTCGGCGACGGGTCCGCCGGTGACGGGGAGTCCGACGGGCCTGCCGTCGCGCGTGCCGTCTCCCGGGATGCGGCGGGCGACGGCGAGGGGGAGCGTTCGGACGGTGCGGTACGGGACGGCTCCCGGGTCGGGTCGCCGATCACCGGGTCCTGCGGCGGGGCGGGTTCCCCGGTTGCCGCCCCGTCCTCGTGGAGGTCCTCGTCGGGTACGGAGTCGCCGGGGTCGACCCGGGTGCCGGGCTCGACGTCGTCGGACGCCGGGGCGAAGGTGAGGACGGTGCCCAGGACCGCGACGAGCACCGCTCCGGCGCCCGCCGCCACCAGATTGCGCCGGGCGCTGCCGAGCAGCAGACCGCCCCGGCGGCGGCGCGGTTCCTTCTGCGGGTACGGGGCGGCGAGGGCCTCCGGGACCGTCAGCGGCTCCGAGATGGCCGCCGCGGCGCCCGTGGGGAGCGCGGGGCGCACCGGGGGCCTGCCGAGTTCGACCGGGCGCGGTCCGAGCCGGGACGCCACCTCGTCGTCGTCCGGCTTGCGGAGGGTCCGGGGCGCGGGCACGGGCAGCGGGGGCGGTACGGGCACGGGTACCGGCAGCAGCCGGGGCGCGGCCGGACCGCCGGGCGCTATCGCCCGGGGCGCGGGCACGACGGCGCCGCCCTCGCCGGCCGGCTGCTTCTCGCGGTCGGTGACCAGGGCCAGGGCGCGGCGCCCCGCGACGGTTCCGTTCTTGTCGGCGAGTGCCCCGCGGAGCCCGATGGAGGCTTCGAGTTCGGCGCGGGCCCGGCCGAGGTTGTCGGTGCAGAGCGCGAGGACGCCCAGTTCATGGTGGAAGTAGGCCTCCTCGGCGACCTCTCCCGCTATTCGCGCGGCCTCCGAGCCCATCCGCAGGGTGCTCTCCCAGGCCGTCCAGTGCAGTCCGGCGGCGAAGACGGGGGCCGCGGCGCGGGCGAGCCGTACGGCGGTGCTGAGCCGTCCCGGCACCCGGCCCGCGAGCAGGGCGGTCAGGGCGGCGAGTACGGCGTCGGCCTCGACGACGACGCGTTCCGCGGTCACCGAGGGGTGCGCGGTCCACCAGGCGTAGTGGCGGGCGGCGGTGTGGGCGCGGTCCGTACCGTCGTCCGGGCGGCCGCCGGAGGCGGCAGTGCCGGAATCGGGGCCGGGATCGGGGCCGTACCCCTTCTCCTTCAACTGGTCGAGCGCGCCCGGGGCGAGCCGCCGGCGCGGTCCGGCGGGCGAGAGCAGCCCGCAGGCCGTCAGCTCTCCGAGGGCGCTGTCGGCATGGGTGTCGCCGATGAGGGCGGGCAGATGCGCCTGGTGCGGCACTTCGCCGCCGAGGGCGACGGCGAGCCGCAGGGTCTCGCGCGCGCTCTCGCTGAGCCGGGACGCGAGCAGCGCTGCGGGGGCCGCTCCCTGACCGAGTGTCGGGAGCCGTACGCCGGTGGTACGGGCGCCTTCGAAGGGGGAGGCGTCCTCCGCGGCGTCGGCGTCGGCGCGCAGTGCGTCGCTCTGCCGCAGCAGGGCCCCGGCCTGGACGAAGCGGAGCGGCAGCCCCTCGGATTCGAACCACAGGTCGCCCGCCCAGTTGCGCTCGTCCTCGGTGAGGTCGCGGTCGACGAGCCGGGCGACGAGGGCGAGGGAGCCGGCGCGGCTGAGTCCTTCGAGTTCGGCCTCGTCGATCCGGGGGCCGTGGGGGCCGTCGCCGGAGTCGGGTCCGGCCGGGAGGGAGGCGATCAGAAAGGCGCATTCGGGCGCCGCGTCGAGGAGTTCCGTCAGTGCGGAGGCCGGTCCTTCGAAATCGTCGAGGACGACGACGGCACCGATCGCGGCGATCCCGGCGAGGAGTTCGGCACGGTCGGGCCGGTGGCGCTCGCTGCGGTGCACGGCGGCGAACAGGGCGTGGAGGAGATCACCGGCGGTGCGGTGGAGTCCGTTGAGCCGGATCACGCCGTCCGGGGCGAGACCGGCGCAGTCCTGGGCGACGAGGTCGAGCAGGGCGGTGCGGCCGGATCCCGGGGGGCCGGTGAGCCGGACGGAGCGGCCGCGGCCGAGGAGTCGGCCGAGGCGTTCGCGTACCTCGTCGCGTTCGACGAGCCCGGGGCGGGGCCGGGCCGATCCCGAGGGTACGGGCGGGGCTCCGGCCCGTTCGTGGGCGGCGCGTTCGGCGGCGGTCCGCCGCTCGGGCCGGTCCGGCCAGTTCTGGTCCGCGGGGGCGCCGCCGGGCGGGCGGAGGGCGATCTCGCTGCCGTCGACGGGGTTGACGGTGAGCAGGAAGTCGCCCGCGACGACCGGGGTGATACGGACGGGGGCGGGCGCGGGGTGGGCGAAGTTCTCCACGGCGGGGTCGCGCGGGGCGCGCGGCATACCGCCGCTCCCGCCGGAACTGGCCCTGTTCATCGGCTCCCTCGGCTTCATTGGCTCCCTTGTTCCCTGGCCCCGGACAGGGGGTTGGCGCGGGTTCCCGTCCGTTCCCGTGCCTGCCCGTACGTATCCGTCCGGCCGTTCCGCGGCTCCGGCCGGAACCGAACCCTTGACGGTGGCAGGGTATCCCCCCGCCCGGGGGGTGCCGTGCGGTCCGCGAGGTCACGATCCCATGAGAAATCGGCGGATGGTGTGCGGGCCGTACGGACGTCCGGTGACCGGCCGGGCCGTGGTGCGCGGCGGCGGTGGCCGGAACCGGTAGCGGGCGGGGGCGCCGGCGCGGTCCGCGGCACGGCGCCGGGGCCGGGGCGGCCCCGGACCGGACGGGGAGTCAGACGCGGGGCAGGGATTCCGCGGCGAGGCCGCCCTCGATGGCGAGAATCCGGTGCAGCCGGGTGGCGACCAGCAACCGCTGCATCTGCGGCGGCACTCCGCGCAGGACGAGCCGCCGGCCGCAGCGGCCGGCCCGGCGGTGGGCACCCATGATGACCCCGAGCCCGGTGGCGTCCCAGGAGTCGAGGGCGGTGAGGTCGAGCACCAGATCCCCGTCCCCGTCGTCGACGGCCGTGTGCAGGACCGTACGGGCGTCCGCCGCGCTCCGGACGTCGAGGCGGCCCCCGACGACCAGCTCGGTGTGGTCGCCCCTGATGTGCATATGCGCTCCCGAGAGTGCTTCGGCTGTCGTTCGTCCGGCTGTTGGGGACACCCCGCGCCGCCGGGCGCGGGCGGTGATGCCCCGTCACGGCGCACTGAGATGTTTCGATGCATCCGGTGCGCCGGGTCCGTCCGGGCCGGTCTGCCGGTCCCGTCCGGTTCCGGCGGCCCGTCCCGTCCGGGCGGTTCCGTCAGTCCACTGCGGTTCTCCATCAACTGACTGCATTACGGGCCGCTCGGTTGCTGGTTGTAAGCGAACCGATACCGAAATCACTCCGAAGGGTGATCGACGGGGCCCGGAAGCCCCGTCGGTACGGGCTGTCCGGAACGGCCCGTACCACGGTGTCGGCGAGGTGGATCCGTACGCACCGACCGCCGTCCGGCCCCGGAAGCCGGCAGGAACCCGGACAGGACCGGGACCGGCGGCCGTCGCGGCGTGCCGCCCGCGTCCGCACCCGCCCTGTGCGGGACCTGACGCGTCAGTACGTGTAGAAGCCCTGCCCGCTCTTGCGCCCGATGTCACCCGCGTCCACCATCCGGCGCATCAGCTCCGGCGGGGCGAACTTCTCGTCCTGGGACTCGGTGTAGATATTGCCGGTGGCGTGCATGAGGATGTCCACGCCCGTGAGGTCGGTGGTGGCCAGCGGCCCCATCGCATGGCCGAAGCCCAGCTTGCAGGCGAGGTCGATGTCCTCGGCGGAGGCGACACCGTTCTCGTACAGCTTGACGGCTTCCACGACCAGCGCCGAGATCAGGCGGGTCGTCACGAATCCGGCGACGTCCCGGTTGACGACGATGCAGGTCTTGCCGACGGACTCGGCGAACGCCCGTGCGGTGGCGAGGGCTTCGTCGCTGGTCTTGTAGCCGCGGACCAGCTCGACGAGCTGCATCATCGGCACGGGCGAGAAGAAGTGGACGCCGACCACCCGTTCGGGGCGGGAGGTGGCCGCCGCGATCTTGGTGATGGGAATGGCGGAGGTGTTGGAGGCGAGCACCGCGTCGGCCCGGACGATCCGGTCGAGGGCCCGGAAGATCTCGTGCTTGACCTCCAGCTTCTCGAAAACGGCCTCGACGACGACGTCCGCGTCGGCGGCCGCGTCGAGATCGGTCGTGGTGGTGATCCGGCCGAGGGCGGCCTCGGCGTCCGCCGCCGCCAGCTTGCCCTTGCCGACGAACCGGTCGAGGGACGCCTCGATGCCGTCGGTGCCGCGGGTCAGGGCCTCGTCGGTGATATCGCGCAGGACGACGTCCCAGCCGGCCAGGGCGGAGACCTGTGCGATACCGGACCCCATGAGTCCGGCCCCGATGACGGCGAGCTTCCCGGCCACGCGACACCCCTTAACAGTCGTTCACTTTTCGCCTCTCGGCGGAGGTTAGCGCCCACGGCCGGTGCTGTGGCGCCGAAGAGATGCGCGTCACGCTCCGGCGGGCGTACATCACACCGCGGGATGGGGAGCGGCGGTTCGGCCGTGGTTCACCGGGGAGGGTCAGTCGGTGCGCACGGCGTAGCCGAGGACCCGTTCGCCGAGGAGGGATTCGACCTCGTCGACGAAGAGGAGCGTGGCGGCGGCGACGTCCTCGGGGGCGCAGCCTGCCGCCATCCCGCCGCGCACCGCGTCCAGGACGGACCGGTGGATCCAGTCGATCTGCCCGGCGACGAGGGCGGGCAGCGGATCCCCCGCGGCGGCGGCGGTCTCCTCGCGCAGGGTCAGTTCGAGCTGTTCCATACCGCGCTGCTGGAGGCGGGCGAGACCGGCGCGCAGCGTGGCGGCTTCCTGGACCACCAGCAGATAGCGTTCATGACCGCGGGTCAGGCCGATCCGGGGCGAGACGGCCTCGGCCTCGGCGCGCAGTTCGCGCAGTACGGCGGCGGCCGCCGACTCCCCGATGTCCCGGCCGCGCACCCAGCGGGAGAGCCGGGCGACGAGTTCGTCGCCGCGGTCGAGGAAGAGGTCCTCTTTGGTGGCGAAGTAGTTGTAGACCGTATTGACGGAGACCTCGGCGGCGTCGGCGATCTCGGCGATCGTGACCGCGTCGAAGCCGCGGTCGAGGAAGAGGCCCGTGGCCGTATCGGAGATATGCCGTCGCGTTCGCGCCTTCTTGCGCTCCCTCAGCCCTTCGGTCATACGGCAACCCTACCCGCTGCCGCAGTGGAGTCCATTTTTGACTTCAATGAATTTTTTAAGTCCATTGCAAATTTTTATCGGTTCTGCTTCGCTGCTGTCATGCCCGTCATCAGCATGTCCGCGCTGAGCCGGACCTTCGCCGGCCGCCACCGCCCGGGCGGCCCCGCGCCCGGCCCCCGGCGACGTCACTACGCTGGACCCATGGTGAATCTGACGCGTATCTACACCCGGACCGGCGACGACGGCACCACCGCGCTCGGCGATATGAGCCGGGCGCCCAAGACGGATCTGCGGATCGCCGCCTATGCCGACGCCAACGAGGCGAATGCCGTCCTGGGCACCGCGGTCGCCCTGGGCGGGCTGCCGGAGGAGGTCGTCACGGTCCTCGTCCGGATCCAGAACGACCTCTTCGACGTCGGCGCCGATCTGTCGACGCCGGTCACCGAGAACCCGCAGTATCCGCCGCTGCGCGTGGAGCAGTTCTACGTCGACCGGCTGGAGAAGGAGTGCGACCACTTCCTCGCCTCCCTCGACAAGCTGCGCAGCTTCATCCTGCCCGGCGGCACTGCGGGCGCCGCCCTGCTGCACCAGGCCTGTACGGTCGTACGCCGCGCCGAGCGGTCCACCTGGGCGGCGCTGGAGGTCCACGGCGAGACGATGAACCCGCTGACGGCGACCTATCTCAACCGGCTGTCGGATCTGCTGTTCATCCTGGCCAGGACGGCCAACAAGGAGCGCGGGGACGTGCTGTGGGTCCCCGGCGGCGAACGCTGACCCGCTCGGTGTATCGACCCGCGGGCTTGTTTACCCGGGTGACGGGCGGGTGTCCGCCGAGCGACCAGGTGATCCAAGCGGCACGGACAAGCGGAACGACTGCTACGGGATCTGCCGAAGTTCCGCGAGACCCCCGAGGCCCGGCGCCTTGCTTCGCCCCCGACGGGCTGCTCAGATGTGAACAACCACCAACTTTGCCGGGTATGTGACCAGTTCTTGTCCGGTGTGCCCCTGAGCAGAGGTGTTCCGTGCGATTCCGCTTCCCTGCCGCCGCCTCCGCCCGCAGGTGGCGCCTCGTGGCAGCGCCGGCCGGTGCCCGGGTGTCCGCGCTCGTGCTGCCCGCCTCGCCGCTCGTCGCCGACTGCATCGACGGGGACACCGGCTCCTCCACCGCGCCGCCGGCCCCCAGCCGCACCGACGTCACCCCCCTGGTCCGGACCGCGCCCCGGGCCGACGGTCCGGGCCCGGTCCCCCTGGCCGGAACAGCCACCAGGTCGCGGTCTGCCGAGGCCGGGGCCACCATGAGCAGCGCCTGCACCGTGCCCGGAGGCGGCACGCGCAAGTCCGCGCGGTTGATCACCGCCTTCACCGGCTGATCCGGCCCTGCGAACCTGAAAGGCCCATCGGTGCAGCGAACCGTCGTATGCGTGGAGACCCCCGCGTTCTTCCTGCGCGCACTGCGCGAGGTCGCGCGCGAACACGGCGACCGCCTCCTGGCGGTGGCCTCGGACCCGCCACCGGTTCCGGGGGTCGGTGTACTGGCCGACGGCGGACTCACGCTGCCGCAACTGGCGCGGGCCGTCAGCGCGCGGTGCTCCTCCGCACCGGTCGCGGCGGTGATCGCCACCAAGGAGGTGCACACCGTCGCCGCGGCGCGCCTGGCCCGGGATCTCGGGGTCGCCCGCAATCCGCTGAGCGTCGTGGAAGCGGCCCGCGACAAAGCCCGGATAAAAGAGATCTGGCAGGCCAACGGCATCCCCACACCGCGCTCGGTGCCCGTGGACCCGCAGGGACCACCACCCGAAGCGTCCCTGTTCCCGCTGGTGGTCAAGCCCACCCACGGCTACGCCAGTGTGGGTGTCCGGCGCGTCGACAACAGCGCCGACCTGGCCCGCCAACTGGACCGGATCGCGGACCTGAACACCGCCACACTGGCTCAGGGCTCTGCCGACTTCCTGGCCGAGCCCTACCTGGACGGCCGAGAGTACTGTGTGGACACCGTGTGGTTCGACGGCGATCCGCTGTGCGACGGGGTACTGGCGCGCTACGAGGACCCGAACGCCGCACACACCTTCCCCGACCGGCTCTACGTCAGCGAACCGTGGATGGACCCCGCACTGCGCGCATCGGTCGTCCAGCTGACCCATCGCGCCGTACGCGCACTCGGCCTGCGTTTCGGCCCCACCCACACCGAAGTCCGCTTCCACCGCGGACAACCCCACGTGCTGGAGTGCGCGGCACGCCCCGGAGCCAACGCGGTCTTCCACCACCTGCTGCGCAGCGCCACCGGCACCGACTTCACCCGTGCCTTCTACCTCAGCCAGATCTGCACCGACCGCGCCCAACTCGACCGCAGCCCGGCACCGACCCCCGTAACCGAGCACCCGGACGACGGCGCTCACTACTTCTGGTACCAGCTCCCCTACCAGGGTCACGGAACCATCCGCGAGATCCGGGGCCTCGAAGCCCTGGCCGAGCGGCCCGACGTCGAACTGAGCCTGTGCTACAAGCGGCCCGGTGACGTCCTGTACCCCCACAGCGACATGGACCCGCAGTACTTCTGCTCCGTCGTCGCACGCTACCGACCCGGCCCCGGAACCCCACCGCTCTGGGACCATGTGCGCTCCTTCGACCAAGCGGTGGAGGTCCTGTTCTGAGCCCGCCGGCCGCCACCGCCCCCACCGGCGGGCACGACTGCGGGTACCGGGCCGTCCTACGCTGTCCCGGCGCCAAACGGCTGCTGCTCACAGGTCTCACAGCCCGGATCCCGGTAGCCGCAGCCGCGACCGCGCTGACACTGCACGTCGTGCTCGGCCTGCACCGGGGCTACGGCGCAGCCGGGGCAGTAGTCGGCGCCTATGTCCTGGGGGTGGCGACTGCTTCACCACTCCTCGGACGGCAGGCCGACCGCAACGGACCGAGGATCGTAGTGGCGGTGACCGCAGCCGCATCGCTGGCCTTCTGGACGACCGCGCCCCTGCTGACCTGGCACCAGCTTCTGGCCGCAGCCGCGGGCGCAGGCGCAGCACAGGTGCCCGTCACCACCGTGGTCCGCCGCCACCTCTCCACAACCATCCCCCCGCACCTGCGCCGTCCCGGCTTCGCCCTGGACTCCATGGGCGTCGAGATCAGCTTCATGGCCGGACCAGCGCTGGCGATCACCCTGGCCACCGGCCCCCTCGGCACCAGCACGACCCTGCGCGGAGTAGGCGCAGCGACGGCCGTGGCAGCGGGCGCACTCCTCCTCAGCCTCCCGAACACCACCAGCCGCACCAATACCTCGCAACCGCCCCTGCCACAACGCTGGCCGCACCTGTGGAGCTTGCTCGTGCTGGCAGGGGCCACGGCCATGGTCGCCACCGGCACCGAGATCGCCATCGTGGCCCTGCTGCGCACTCACGGCCAGGCGCCCCTCGCGGCGGTAGTCATCGCCCTGTGGTGCTGTGCCTCCCTGGCCGGAGGCTTCCTCTACGGAATCCTGCCCACCCCTCCCCCGCTGACAGCACTCGCCGCAAGCCTGGGGGCCTTGACCGTACTCGCCGGCGCAGGAGGCCAGTGGTACACGCTCGCACTGCTCCTGATTCCTGCCGGCCTGGTGTACGCGCCGACCGTGACTTCCACCCTCGACGTCCTCACCCGGCACGTCCCCGCAGCCGATCTCGGAAGGTCCCTGGGGTACCACAGCGCCGCGATGACGCTGGGTAACGCAATGGGGGCACCGCTTTCCGGACTTGCCCTCGACCACGGCTCACCGGCCTGCGCGTTCGCCGCCATCGGCTCGGCGGCGATGCTCGGCGCGCTGCCGTGGACCCTCCGCCGGTTCAGCGCCTCCCGCGCCGCAGTCGACGACGCGTGAGGACACCTAGTAGTGCTGTGGCCGGAAGGGTTGCCGGCCCGCGACAAACCCTTCCGGCCACAGCACTAGAGGCGCTTGCCGGTGCGCTGGTGCTCACGGGGCCCGGCGGCGAGGTCGTTGCCCCAGGCGTCCCGGCCCTCGGGCGCCTTCGGCGGGGCCAGGGTGTACCAGAGCGCGACCAGCCCGTGGATCCCGGTGATCTTCCAGGCCTGGGCGATCCAGGCCCAGAGGCTGTTGTCCCGGGCGCCGTCGCCGACGTAGGCGATCGCGAGCAGCAGCAGTACGGTGGCGGTCGCCGCGCCCGTGACCGTACCCAGCCACACCTTGCCCTCGTGGGCGGCGCGCTCCCGGCCGTACTTCGGTGCCCGCGGCGGCTCGACGCCGTCGAAGCGCCGGGCGGCGAGCCCGTCCAGCCACTTCACCGTGCGACGGCCGTGCCCGACCGTGTAGCCGATGTACAGCGCCGCCAGTCCATGGGTCCAGTTCGGCTCGGCCCCGTTCCTGAGGTCGACGGCCGTCGCGATCAGCAGGACGACCTCCAGCACCGGCTCGCACAGCAGCAGCGCCGCGCCCAGACGCGGCTTGCGCAGGACGTAGCGGGCCCCGAGCCCGGCTGCCAGCAGCACCCAGAAACCGACCTCACAGATCACGATCAGCGTGACGATCACGACTGCACCCCTCTCTCCTCCGTCCAGGCTCCCCCGCCCCGGGCCGCCGGACGTCGTCGCGGGAGAGGAGATGGCGGGCCGCGGAAGTGCATCCTTCGATGTAGCAGCCGTTCCCCCGCGCTCACGACGCCCGCGGCGACCGGGCCGTGTTTGATGGGAATGTGAGCCTCCCCCGCCCCCATCGCGACGATGTCCTCATCGCCGCGGCCGCCCTCGTCGGCGGTGTACTGGTCTGGTCGCTCGGGCTCTATATGCAGCGCCCGGACACCAGCCCGACGCCGCCGTGGGCCGCCCTGGTGCCGCTCGTGGTCATCTGCTGCCAGGCCGCCTTCCGCCGCACCCGGCCGCTGACCACCCTGCTGGTCGGCTGCCTGGCGCTGATCGGGGACCTGTTCACGGTCGGCTCGCTGATCACGATCGTCGTCTTCACGGACGCGGTGTACTCGGCCGTGGTCTACGGCCCGGCCAGGTTCACCCGCCATCTCCCGAAGATCACCGGAGTGCTGACCGTCGTCGTGACGGGTGTACTGCTCGCGGTGCTCCGGGTGGCGGAGTCCCTGCTGCTGGGCATCGTCTTCGGGCTGATCACCTTCGCTCCGGCGGCCACCGGCGCGATCGTCCGCAACCACCGCGAGGCGGCGGACGCGGCCAGGCTCCGGGCCGAGCAGACCGCCCTGCTGGCCGAGATGGACCGGGCCCAGGCGGTGACCGCCGAACGCTCCCGGATGGCCCGGGAACTCCACGACCTGGTCGCCAACCACCTGTCGGCGATCGCGATCCACTCCACGGCCGCGCTCTCCCTCGACGATCCGAAGACCACCCGCGGCGCGCTGGAGGTCATCCGCGAGAACAGCGTCGAGGGGCTGGCCGAGATGCGGCGGCTGATCGGGCTGCTCCGGGACAACAGCGACGACCGGGAGCCCGCCGCCCGCCCGTCGCTGGCCGGGATCGACTCCCTGGTGGCCCAGGCCAGGACCAACGGCGCGGCCAGCGGGATCGACGTGGTCATCGACGACCGGCGGCCCGGCGGAGGCGGGGAGGGGCCGGGGGCGGTCGCCCTGCCCGCGCCGGTCGAGCAGGCGGCGTACCGCATCGTGCAGGAATCGCTGACGAACGCGTTGAAGCACGCCGCCCCGGGCCTGGTGAGCATCGTCCTCGAACACACCTCGGGCCGACGGCTGACCGTGGTCGTGACCAGCCCGTACGGCGCCCGCTCCGGCCCCCGGGCACCGGGGTCCGGAGCCGGGCTGGTGGGGATGCGGGAGCGGGCCGTACTCCTCGGCGGGGAGTTCGAAGCGGGCCCGGAACCAGGCCCCGACGGCGGTCCGGAGAAGATCTGGCGAGTACGGGCGGCCCTGCCCGTACCCGACGACAAGGAGCCCGAAGCATGATCCCGGCAGACGACGGCACCACGACGGCACCCGTCCGGGTCCTGGTCGCCGAGGACCAGAGCGCGGTCCGGGCCGGCCTGGTGCTCATCCTGGGCAGCGCACCGGACATCCAGGTGGTCGGCGAGGCCGCCGACGGCGAGGAGGCGGTACGGCTCGCCCGCGAGCTGCGCCCCGATCTGGTGCTGATGGATGTCCAGATGCCCAGGCTCGACGGGGTGTCGGCGACGCGTCAAGTGGTCGCCGAGGGACTGGCGGACGTCCTTGTGCTGACCACCTTCGACCTCGACGAGTACGTATTCGGCTCGCTGCGGGCGGGCGCGTCCGGCTTTCTGCTGAAGGACACCGAAGCCCTCGGTCTGCTGGAGGCGGTCCGGACGGTGGCCCGCGGGGAGGGGCTCATCGCCCCCGCGGTAACCCGGAGACTGATCGCGGAATTCGCCACTCCGCGGCCGGTTCGCGCCTCTGGCGGACCCGATCCGGCCCTCCTCGACACCCTCACGCGCCGTGAGCGGGAGGTGCTGTCGTGTCTGGGCGAAGGCCTGTCGAACGCCGAGATCGCCGAGCGGCTCCGGATGGCGGAAGCCACGGTCAAGACCCATGTGAGCAGGCTGCTCGGGAAACTGGAGCTGCGCAGCCGGGTCCAGGCGGCCGTCCTCGCGCAGGAGTTCGGCATCTGACGGAGCGTCCCGCTGTGGCCGGAACCCGGCGGTTGGACGGGGCTGTCCGGGGGCACCTCACTATGGTCTGGACCTATTGACGATTGGTCCAGACCTTCTTACTCTCACCGGAACACACGCTGCGGTGAGCCTCGCAGAGTGCGCAGTGCACGGTTCCACCCTGGTCCCACCCCCACTGTCCGGACCTCCTCAAGGAGCACCCGTGAGCACTCAACCCCCACCTCTGCACGTCCCCAGAGCCCGATGGTCGCTCAGATCGAAGGTGACCGCGGTCCTGGCCGCACTGGTGGTCCCGATGGCCGCGATGGTCGGCCTCGCATCACCCGCCCAGGCCGCGACCTCGGCCACTGCCACCTACGCCAAGGGCTCCGACTGGGGCAGCGGCTTCGAGGGCAAGTGGACGGTCAAGAACACCGGCACCACCACCATCAGCAGCTATACCGTCGAGTGGGACTTCCCCACCGGCACGCGGGTCACCTCCGCCTGGGACGTCGACGTGACCAACGTCGGCAACCGCTGGACCGCGAAGAGCAAGTCCTGGGCCGCCGCGCTGGCTCCCGGCGCGAGCACCACCTTCAGCTTCAACGGCACCGGTCCGGGCGCGCCGTCCAACTGTAAGATCAACGGCGCCAATTGCGAGGGCGGTCCCACGGACCCGCTGCCCACCGCCCCGGGCACCCCGGCCTCCAGCAATGTCACGGAGACCTCGGCCGTCATCTCCTGGACCGCGGCGACCGACAACACGGGCATCAAGAACTACGACCTCCTCCGTGACGGTCTGAAGATCGCCACCGTCACCGGGCTGACGTACACCGACAACGCCCTGACCAAGGGCACGCAGTACAGCTACTCGGTCCAGGCCCGGGACACCATCGACCAGCTGGGCCCGCTCAGCGGCGTCCACAGCTTCACCACCCCGGGCGGCGGCGGCCCCGGCGGCAACAAGATCAAGATGGGGTACTTCACCAACTGGGGCGTCTACGGCCGCAACTACCATGTGAAGAACCTGGTGACCTCCGGCTCCGCGGCCAAGATCACCCACATCAACTACGCCTTCGGCAACGTCCAGAACGGCCGCTGCACCATCGGTGACTCCTACTCCGACTACGAGCGCGCCTACACCGCCGACCTCTCCGTCGACGGCGTCGCCGACACCTGGGACCAGCCCCTGCGCGGCAGCTTCAACCAGCTCCGGAAGCTGAAGCAGCAGTTCCCGCACATCAAGATCCTCTACTCCTTCGGCGGCTGGACCTGGTCCGGCGGCTTCGGCCAGGCCATGCAGAACCCGGCGGCCTTCGCCCAGTCCTGCTACGACCTGGTGGAGGACCCGCGCTGGGCCGACGTCTTCGACGGTATCGACCTGGACTGGGAGTACCCCAACGCCTGCGGTCTGACCTGCGACACCAGCGGCCCCGCCGTGATGAAGAACATGGCGCAGGCGTTCCGCACCAAGTTCGGCCCGAACTACCTGGTCACGGCCGCGATCACCGCGGACGGCAAGACCGGTGGCAAGATCGACGCCGCCGACTACGGCGGGGCGGCCCAGTACCTCGACTGGTACAACGTCATGGCGTACGACTTCTTCGGCGCCTGGAGCGCCCAGGGCCCGACCGCCATGCACTCCCCGCTCACCGGGTACACCCCGATCCCCGAGCCGGCCTGGACCTCGGCCACCGCCATCGCCAAGCTCAAGGCGAAGAGCGTGCCCGCGAACAAGCTGCTCCTGGGCGTCGGCTTCTACGGCCGCGGCTGGACCGGCGTCACCCAGACGCTCCCGGGCGGCACGGCCACCGGACCGGCCCCGGGCACCTATGAGCCCGGCTTCGAGGACTACAAGGTCCTCAAGAACACCTGCCCGTCCAGCGGCACCCTCGGTGGCACCGGGTACGCCAAGTGCGGCAGCAACTGGTGGGGCTACGACACCCCGGCGAACATCGCCACCAAGATGACCTGGGCGAAGAACCAGGAACTCGGCGGCGCGTTCTGGTGGGAGTTCAGCGGTGACACCAGCAACGGCGAAATGGTCACGGCGGTCCACAACGGCCTGCAGTGACACGGCACGGGGGGCGTGCCTGATGCGCCCGTGAGCCCGTGAGCCGACGCAAGGGGGCCGGGGAGAAAGATCTCTCCCCGGCCCCTTTCGCATGCGCGGGCCCAGCGGACGACCGGTGCGGTCGAAGTCCGGTGGGGTCGAAGTCCGGTGGGGTGGTTCGCCGCCCGCGGGCCGGTTGCGGCTTGTCGCGCAGTTCCTCGCGCCCCTGGGTACCTGTTCCCCAGGCCCTTCGACGATGCCGGTGACCCCGCGAAGCCGCCCTTCCGGAGGGCCCGAGGCGAGAGCACCTGGGGGTCCCCCGTGCCGAAGGCGTAGGTGGGGGCACCTCCCCACGCCTCTGGGCGTAGGGGTGGGGGCACCTCCCACGCCGCCAGGCGTAGGGGGAGAATTGCGCGAGAAACCACCCACGGTCCGGGGACGGGCGACCGGCGCACCCGTTACGGACCGGGGCCCGGAACACGCACCGCGCAGCGGGAGGCGGCTACGCGACGTTGACCCGCTGGCCGGGAGGCGCCGCCTCCAGCCAGGCCAGGAAGCCCGTCAGCGCGTCCTCGCTCATCGCCAGCTCCAGCCTGGTCCCCTCGTGCAGACAGCCCAGCACCACGGCGTCGGAGAGCAGTGCCAGCTCCTCCTCGCCCTCGGGCGTACGCCGGCCGACGACCTCGATCGCGGACCGCTCCAGCACCCGGCGGGGCCGCGGCGCGTACGAGAAGACCCGGAACCACATGATGCGGTCACCGCTGTAGCGGGCGACCCCGTACACCCAGCCCTTGCCGGGCGGCAGGCCGGACTCCGCGTCATCGTCGGGGACGTCCCACCGCAGGGAGCAGTCGAAGGTCCCTCCGGAGCGCTGGATCAGCCGGCGGCGCAGTCCGAAGACGAACAGCCCGATCCCCACCAGTGCGACGACCGCCAGCACGCTCACCAGCACCACGAGGAACATCGCCACCGACCTCCTCGCTTCGTCGTCGTACCCAAACCCGGTCTCCGCCCCGTGCGGAGAAGGGGTCCCCTTCGCACCTGCATCGCCTCAGCCGCGGCCCGGTCTGGAGGTTCCAGTCCGAGCCGCGGCTGAGGTCTTGTCCGTACGGCGGGGCGCTCAGCCCACCGCCACCGCGCGCAGCCGGACGTCCGCACGGCGCTCGGCCGCCGCGTCCGAATCCGACTTGGCACGCTCCAGCGCACGCTCGGCACGCTGGGCATCGATCTCGTCCGCCAGCTCGGCGATCTCCGCCAGCAGCGACAGCTTGTTGTCGGCGAAGGAAATGAATCCGCCGTGTACGGCGGCGACGACCGTGCCGGCACCCTCGGGGGTGCTGGTACGGATGGTCACCGGGCCCGACTCCAGCACACCGAGCAGCGGCTGGTGACCGGGCATGACGCCGATGTCGCCGGACGTGGTGCGCGCGACGACCAGGGTGGCCTCACCGGACCAGACCTGACGGTCGGCGGCGACCAGCTCGACATGCAGCTCAGCAGCCAAGGGTGGCTCCTCGGGTCACCACCCGGCGGCTTCGCCGGGTGTCGGTTCATCAGTCTAGTAGGGCACCGGACACGATCGCGCCGGGGCCCGCTCCGGCCCGGAGGCCGAAGGTGCGGGGGTTCGGGGGAAGCGGCGGGCGGGGGCACCCCGCCCGCCGCTTCCTCACCGGATCGCCGGCGTCAGGAGACGCCCAGCTCCTTGGCGTTCTTCTTGAGGTCCTCAAGACCACCGCACATGAAGAAGGCCTGCTCGGGGAAGTGGTCGTACTCGCCGTCGCAGATCGCGTTGAACGCGGCGATCGACTCGTCGAGCGGAACGTCCGAACCGTCCACACCGGTGAACTGCTTGGCGGCGTGGGTGTTCTGGGACAGGAACCGCTCGACCCGGCGGGCACGGTGGACGACCAGCTTGTCCTCTTCGCCCAGCTCGTCGATGCCGAGGATGGCGATGATGTCCTGGAGGTCCTTGTACTTCTGGAGGATCCCCTTGACGCGCATCGCGGCCTCGTAGTGGTCCGCGGCGATGTACCGCGGGTCCAGGATCCGGGACGTGGAGTCCAGCGGGTCCACGGCCGGGTAGATGCCCTTCTCGGAGATCGGACGGGAGAGCACCGTCGTCGCGTCGAGGTGGGCGAAGGTGGTCGCCGGGGCCGGGTCGGTCAGGTCGTCCGCGGGGACGTAGATCGCCTGCATCGAGGTGATCGAGTGACCACGGGTCGAGGTGATGCGCTCCTGGAGGAGGCCCATCTCGTCCGCCAGGTTCGGCTGGTAACCCACCGCGGACGGCATACGGCCGAGCAGGGTGGACACCTCGGAACCGGCCTGGGTGAACCGGAAGATGTTGTCGATGAAGAAGAGCACGTCCTGCTTCTGCACATCGCGGAAGTACTCCGCCATGGTCAGACCGGCCAGGGCGACGCGCAGACGCGTCCCCGGGGGCTCGTCCATCTGGCCGAAGACCAGCGCCGTCTTGTCGAGGACGCCGGACTCCTCCATCTCGTCGATGAGGTCGTTGCCCTCACGGGTGCGCTCGCCGACGCCCGCGAAGACGGAGACGCCTTCGTGGAGGTTGGCGACACGCATGATCATTTCCTGGATCAGCACGGTCTTGCCGACACCGGCACCACCGAACAGACCGATCTTGCCGCCCTTGACGTACGGGGTCAGCAGGTCGACGACCTTCAGGCCGGTCTCGAACATCTCGGTCTTGGACTCGAGCTGGTCGAAGGCGGGGGCCTTGCGGTGGATCGCCCAGCGCTCACCGACGTTGGCGTTCTCCTCGGGGTGGTTCAGCACCTCGCCGAGGGTGTTGAACACCTTGCCCTTGGTGAAGTCGCCGACCGGGACCGTGATGCCCTTGCCCGTGTCGGACACCGGGGCCTGGCGGACCAGACCGTCGGTGGGCTGCATGGAGATGGTGCGGACCACACCCTCACCGAGGTGCTGCGCGACTTCGAGGGTCAGCGTCTTGACCGCGCCGTCCTCGGCGGGGTCGGCCACCTCGACGTGCAGCGCGTTGTAGATCTCGGGCATCGCGTCGACGGGGAACTCCACGTCGACGACCGGGCCGATGACCCGGGCGACGCGGCCCGTGGCAGCGGCCGTCTCAACAGAGGTCGTCATTACTTGTCACTCCCCGCGGTCGCGTCGGCCAGGGCGCTGGAGCCACCGACGATCTCGCTGATTTCCTGGGTGATTTCGGCCTGTCGGGCCGCGTTGGCAAGTCGGGAGAGCGTGTTGATCAGCTCACCCGCGTTGTCGGTCGCCGACTTCATCGCACGGCGGCGGGCCGCGTGCTCGGAGGCGGCGGACTGCAGCAGGGCGTTGTAGACCCGGCTCTCGACGTACCGCGGCAGCAGTGCGTCGAGTACGTCCTCCGCCGACGGCTCGAAGTCGAACAGCGGAAGGATTTCGGCCTTACCGCCCGTCTCCTCCGCCGCCTCGGTGAGGCTGAGCGGCAGCATCCGGTTCTCCACCGGCGACTGCGTCATCATCGACACGAACTCCGTGAAGACGATGTACAGCTCGTCGGCGCCGCCTTCGGCGGTGTCCTTCTGGACGGCCTCGATAAGCGCCGCGGAAACCCTCTTGGCGTCCGCGTACTCCGGGCTGTCCGTGAAGCCGGTCCACGAGTCCGCGACCTTGCGCTCACGGAACCCGTAGTAGGCGACACCCTTGCGGCCGACGATGAACGTGTCGACCTCCTTGCCCTCGCCGCGGAGCCGCTGGGTAAGCCGGTCGGCCGCCTTGATGGCGTTGGAGGAGTAGCCTCCCGCCAGGCCGCGGTCGCTCGTGATGAGCAGTACCGCGGCGCGGGTGGGGTTCTCCACCTCCGTGGTCAGGGGGTGCTTGGTGTTCGATCCGGTCGCCACCGCGGTGACCGCGCGGGTCAGCTCGGTCGCATACGGCGTGGAGGCCGCCACCTTGCGCTGCGCCTTGACGATGCGCGAGGCGGCGATCATCTCCATCGCCTTGGTGATCTTCTTCGTCGCCGAGACGGACCGGATGCGACGCTTGTAGACCCGGAGCTGCGCTCCCATGAGTCAGGTCCCTTCCGTCGTCACTTCGAGACGTTGACGGCGGCCGGGGCGTCCTCGCCGAGCAGCTTGCCGTCGTGGGTCTCGAACTGCTTCTTGAACGCGGCGATGGCATCCGCGACCGCGGTCAGGGTGTCGTCCGACATCTTGCCGCCCTCGCGGATGGAGAGCATCAGACCGGACTCCTCGCGGTGCAGGTACTCCAGCAGCTCACGCTCGAAGCGGCGGATGTCCTGAACCGGGACGTCGTCCATCTTGCCGTTGGTACCGGCCCACACGGAGACGACCTGGTCCTCGGTGCGCATCGGCTCGTACTGCGGCTGCTTCAGCAGCTCGACCATGCGCTTACCGCGCTCCAGGGAGGCCTTGGAGGCGGCGTCCAGGTCGGAACCGAAGGCGGCGAACGCCTCCAGCTCACGGAACTGGGCGAGGTCCACGCGGAGCCGGCCGGAGACCTGGCGCATGGCCTTGTGCTGGGCGGAGCCACCGACTCGGGAGACCGAGATACCGACGTTCAGGGCCGGGCGCTGACCGGCGTTGAACAGGTCGGACTCCAGGAAGCACTGGCCGTCGGTGATGGAGATGACGTTGGTCGGAATGAACGCGGAGACGTCGTTGGCCTTGGTCTCGACGATCGGCAGACCCGTCATCGAACCGGCGCCCATGCCGTCGGAGAGCTTGGCGCAGCGCTCCAGCAGACGCGAGTGCAGGTAGAAGACGTCGCCCGGGTAGGCCTCACGGCCCGGCGGGCGGCGCAGCAGCAGCGATACGGCGCGGTAGGCGTCGGCCTGCTTCGACAGGTCGTCGAAGATGATCAGGACGTGCTTGCCCTCGTACATCCACTGCTGGCCGATGGCCGAGCCGGTGTAGGGCGCGAGGTACTTGAAGCCCGCCGGGTCGGACGCCGGGGCGGCGACGATGGTGGTGTACTCCAGGGCGCCGGCCTCCTCCAGCGCGCCGCGCACGGACGCGATGGTGGAGCCCTTCTGGCCGATGGCGACGTAGATGCAGCGGACCTGCTTGTTCACGTCGCCCGAGCGCCAGTTGTCGCGCTGGTTGATGATGGTGTCGACGGCCAGGGCGGTCTTGCCGGTCTGGCGGTCGCCGATGATCAGCTGGCGCTGGCCGCGGCCGATCGGCGTCATGGCGTCGACGGCCTTGTAGCCGGTCTCCATGGGCTCGTGCACCGACTTGCGCTGCATGACCGTGGGGGCCTGCAGCTCAAGGGCGCGGCGGCCCGAGGTCTCGATCTCGCCGAGGCCGTCGATCGGGTTGCCCAGCGGGTCGACGACGCGGCCGAGGTAGCCCTCGCCCACGGCCACCGACAGCACCTCGCCGGTACGGGTGACCGACTGACCCTCCTCGATACCACTGAACTCGCCGAGGACGACCGCACCGATCTCGCGCTCCTCAAGGTTGAGGGCGAGACCAAGGGTGCCGTCCTCGAACTTCAGCAGCTCGTTCGCCATGGCCGAGGGAAGACCCTCGACCTTGGCGATACCGTCGCCGGCCACGCTGACCGTACCGACCTCCTCGCGCGAGGCCGCGTCCGGCTTGTACGACTGGACGAAGTTCTCCAGTGCGTCCCGGATCTCCTCCGGCCGGATCGTGAGCTCCGCCATCAGGTTCCCTGCTCTCCTTGTTGGGCCCGAAGTTTCTTTGGGGTCTGGGGGCGACCCCCAGGAATCTTCTGCAATCTCTGCACGGCCCAACCGGGCCGCTTTCTTGCCAATTCAGTTGTGCCGCCGCTCGGCGGCCGACGCGCGGGGCGCGTCAGCCGGCCAGCCTGCGCTTCGCCTCGTCGAGGCGGTCGGCGATGGTGCCGTTGATGACCTCATCACCGACCCGGACCGAGATCCCGCCGATGACCGTGGGGTCCACCTCCAGGTTGAGGTGCATCTCACGGCCGTACAGCCGGGCCAGCCCGGTGCCCAGTCGCTGCTTCTGCGCGTCGCTGAGCGGTACCGCGGAGGTGACCACGGCCACCATGCGGTCCCGGCGAGCCGCAGCCAGCTTGGACAGGGAGTCGATTCCCTGTTCCAGGCTACGTCCCCGGGGCGCGGACACGAGACGGCCGACGAGTCGCTCGGTGGCGGGGTTCGCCCGGCCCTCGAGAAGACTCTTCAGCAGTTCGGCCCGAGCGGCCGGGTTCGCGGACTTGTCGGTCAGCGCGGACCGCAGCTGCGGGTTCGAGTCCACGATCCGGCCGAAGCGGAACAGCTCGTCCTCGACATCGTCGAGAACGCCCGCCCGCTGGGCCGCGGTGAGGTCGGCGGTGTTCGCCAGCTCCTCCAGGGCGTCCACCAGATCGCGCGAACGCGACCAGCGGGAGCGGACCGCTCCGCAGACCAGCTCGACGGCTTCGCCGCCCACCTGGCCGTTGAAGAGCCGTCCTGCCAGCTCGGCCTTGGCGTCGCCGCTCTGCGCCGGGTCGGTGAGGACCCGACGCAGCGACACCTCGCGGTCGAGCAGAGCGGTGACGGCAGCCAGTTCGCCGGCGAGCTTCGCCGCGTCGGCCGACGTGTTGTCGGTCAGCGCGTCGAGGGACTCGCGAGCAGCGGACAGTGCCTCTCGGCTCGCTCCGTTCACCGGGAGACCTCCGCCTTCACCGTGGTCGTGGCGCCTGCCTCGAGTTCGTCGAGGAAGCGGTCGATCGTCCGGCTCTGCCGGGCGGAGTCCTCAAGGGACTCGCCGACGAGCCTGCTCGCCAGATCGGTCGCGAGCTTGCCCACGTCCTGGCGGAGCGCGGCGGCCGCGGCCTTGCGGTCGGCCTCGATCTGGCTGTGCCCCGCGGCGATGATCTCTTCGCGCTGGCGCCGGCCCTCGGACCGCATCTCCTGCACGATCGTGGCACCCTGCTCGGTCGCCTCCTGGCGGAGCCGGGCGGCTTCATGACGAGCCTCGGCGAGCTGGGCCTTGTACTGCTCCAGCACGCTCTCGGCTTCGATCTTGGCCGCATCGGCCTTCTCGATGCCGCCTTCGATGGCCTCGCGACGCTCTTCCAGAGTCTTGTTGATATTCGGGAGGAGCTTCTTGGCGAGGAAGAAGAAGACGATCGCGAAGGCGATGGTGCCGATGATGAGCTCATCGGGGTGCGGGAGCAGCGGCGGCATCGGCTCCCCCGCGGCCGCGATGTTGATCAGGGCGCTCACATCAGTGCCTTCCGTGAAAAAGAGGTGGGCTGTCCGGACTCGTCCTAGTAGACGAAGCCCATGACGATGCCGATCAGGGCGAGCGCCTCACAGAAGGCGAAACCCATGATCTGGTTGGTGCGGATCAGGCCGGCCGCCTCGGGCTGACGGGCCAGGGCCTGGGTGCCGTTACCGAAGATGATGCCGACGCCGACGCCGGGGCCGATGGCGGCGAGGCCGTAACCGATGGCGGCGACGTTGCCTTCGACGGCGGCGAGGGTCTGGAGAGCGGACATGCCGGTTCTTCCTTCTCTTTCAAGGACCCGGTGGGGGTTGGCCACCGGACGATCTGGAGGGTTGCGCTGGAGGGAGGGTCCGAGGCGATCAGTGGTGCTCGGAGAGCGCGCCCTGAATGTAGTTGGAGGCCAGGAGGACGAAGACGTACGCCTGGACGGCCTGGATGAACAGCTCGAAGACGATCATCACCATGACGAGGATGAACGAGGTGCCCGCGTAGAGGACGCCGATGCCGTTCAGCAGGTACCACGTCGCGACGGTGAACATCACGATCAGGAGGTGGCCCGCGAACATATTGGCAAAGAGCCGGACGGCGTGCGTGAACGGGCGGATGATCAGGTTCGAGAAGAACTCCAGCACCATGATCAGCGGGAGGATCGGCCCGAGGTCCTTGTTGTAGCCGAGGATGTTCTTCCAGCCACCGACGAAGCCGTGCTTCTTGAAGGTCAGCCCGACCCACAGGAAGTAGACGAGGAGGGCGAGCACCACCGGATACGCGATGAGCGAGGTCACCGGGAACTGGGCGACCGGGATGATCGACCAGAGGTTCATGATCCAGATGAAGAAGAACAGCGAGACCATCAAGGGGACGTACTTCTCGCCCTCCTTCTTGCCGATGATCTCGTAGACGACGCCCTTGCGGACGAAGTCGTAGCCGGCTTCACCGATCATCTGGACCTTGCCGGGCACCAGCTTCGGCTTGTTGAAGGCCGCCCAGAAGAAGCCGACGACGACCAGCGTGCTCACGAAGGCGAGCAGCATGGGCTTGTTGAACTCGAAGCCACCGACCGTGAACAGAGGCTCGTACATGAACGTGTGGAGCCCAGGGGCGTTGAATCCACACCCGGTGAAGAGTTGACAGTCCGCCTCAAAGGCGAGCATCTGGGGGTCAGCACTCACCGCGGGCTCCTTCAGCGTGGCGCATAGGTACGGCAACCTCGTTGTGTCGGCGCGGCGCGCAGCCGCGGTTCGGCACGGGACTGGTGTATCGGATGGTGGGGCGGCGGGCGGGCCATGAGCCTCGCGGATGAGCGGGCGTCAGCTCGGATGCCCGCGCCCGCAGTGCCGCAGTTGGCACCGGACGATAGCAGGAACCCGAAACGCTCTTTATCGCGGCCCTACTCTTCACGTCGCGGACCCGGTCTTCGCGGCCGCGGAGGCCGTGGTTTCCTCGGGTTCGACGTAGAGGATCTTGGCCTTGAGATAGGCGCGGGCCTGTGCCGCGACCCAGACAATGGTCGCCACCAGCAGCGTCAGGGCAAAGACCTTCGAATCGAAGAGGGTCGTGTCCTTGAACGCCATCAGGAAGACGAAGAGCAGCAGCAACTGCGTGGTGTAGAGCAGGAAGCCCATGGCCTGGAAGAGATGCGGATACTGCTTGGCCGTGCGCTGGAGCACCACGAGCCCCGCCCCCATGAAGAGGACGACCACCAGCGTGCCGATGGCAGCGCCGAGCGCACCCTTGCCGCCCGCGACAACGGCGCTGACGGCCACGGCGATCAAACCGGCGACAGCGGTCGGTACGGCGGTGTGCAGAAGGGTGCGTGCGTCAGTTGACGGCATGGCGGCATCTCCGCTTGCTGGTGGTGGCAGTGGTGTCGTCATGGACGAGCGTAAGCCGGGTCCGAGATTGGTCCTCGGGGGCCGGAAGACCGTCGCACTACGGTCCTTCGGCACTGTCGCCGGTTCTCGTGAATCGTATCACAAGCTATTTGAGAAGACCTTTACCCGTTCGTGTGCCCACTCTCACACATGAGAGTGAATCCGCCCGTGTGTGCAGGGACTTGGGGGCAAGTTGTCTGCTAATGCGGCTGAACATGGCAAAAGTCACCCCGGGGTACCGGCCTTCCGCCGCTCCGGGAGCCCCGCGTGCGCGCTGAGCGCGGTCGCCCCGTTGACCCCCTCCGGCAGCTTGGTCCGAGCCCCCTCCGCCCCGCTCTCCCCACCCGCAACGGACGTCTCGGAGCCCCCGGCGGCGTACGCATGCGCGGGCTCCGGCTCCGGTGCGGCGGCCGGCCGCTTGCGGCGGCGGTAGCGCGGCGGGACGAACGACTCCATCCAGCGCGGCGCCCGCGGCGTGAACCGCGGCAGCAGGAGCAGCACCAGCCCGACCGCGCTCAGCCCGACGATCACCATGACGATCCACAGGGACGCCGAGTGCACCGAGTAGCCGACCACCCCGAAGGCGAACACCGCCGACCAGAAGTACATGATCAGCACGGCGCGGCTGTGCGAGTGCCCGATCTCCAGCAGCCGGTGGTGCAGATGCCCCCGGTCGGCGGCGAACGGCGACTGGCCCTTCCAGGTCCGGCGGACGATGGCCAGCACCAGGTCGGCGACCGGGATGGCGATGATCGTCAGCGGCAGCAGCAGCGGGATGAAGACGGGCAGCATCGCGTGGGTGGTGTCGCGGGCACTGCCGTCGTAGACGAAGATCCGCAGGGTGTCCGGATCCACCTGGCCGGTGACCGAGATCGCGGAGCCGGCCAGCACCAGACCGATCAGCATCGACCCCGAATCGCCCATGAAGATCCGCGCCGGATGCATATTGTGCGGCAGGAAGCCGAGGCACATACCCATCAGGATCGCCGTGAACAGGGCGGCGGGGGCGGCGGCCTCGATCATGTTGCCGACCCACAGGCGGTACGAGTAGAGGAAGAACGCGGCGGCGGCGATGCAGACCATACCGGCCGCGAGACCGTCGAGACCGTCGACGAAGTTGACCGCGTTGATGGTGATCACCACGATCGCCACCGTCAGCAGGGTGCCCTGCCAGGAAGTCAGCGAGACCGTGCCGACGCCGGGGACCGGGATCCACAGGATCGTCAGACCCTGCATCACCATCACACCGGCGGCGATCATCTGCCCGCCGAGTTTGATCAGCGCGTCGATCTCGAACTTGTCGTCGAGGACCCCGATGATCCAGATCAGCGCGGCGCCGGAGAGCAGCGCCCGCGGTTCGTTCGACAGCTCGAAGACGCTGCCGAGATTCTGCAGATGGTCCGCGACCAGCAGCCCCGCGCAGAGCCCGAAGAACATGGCGATGCCGCCGAGCCGCGGCGTCGGTTCTCGGTGCACGTCGCGCGCGCGGACCTCCGGCATCGCTCCGGTCGCGATGGCGAACTTCCGCACCGGACCGGTCAGCAGATAGGTCACTGCGGCTGTGACACAGAGCGTCAGCAGATAATCACGCACGGGCTGCCCCACAGGAATCGCCGGCCATCTCAGCCACACACCCTAACCGCGGCGGCCGCATGGTGGAGGACTGACGGGCGCCGCGGACGGTTGCACTCGGTCTCGGCTACCCCGGATACGGCGGAAATCTACCGGCCAGCTCGGCGGCCTCCGCACGCAAGGTCCGCACCGCGTCACCCTCGGCGTAGAGGGCGGCGGCACAGAGCACCGCGATCCGGGCCATTTCCGCCTCCCCCATGCCCTGCGTGGTCACGGCGGCCGTGCCCAGCCGCAGCCCGCGCCCCTCTCCGTACGGGAGGGCGCAGGTGTCCGGGACCAGCCCGCAGGCCGCCAGACGGCCGCGTGCCGTCCTCCCGTCCACCCCGAGGGGTTCCGGGTCCACCACGATCAGATGGGTGTCCGTACCGCCCGTCAGGACCGTGAAGCCCTCCGCCTCCAGACCGGCGGCGAGCACCCGGGCATTGGCCACCACCCGATGGGCGTACGCGGCGAAGGCGGGAGCCGCCGCCTCGCCGAACGCCACCGCCTTCGCCGCGACGGTGTTCATCTGCGCCCCGCCCTGGGTGAACGGGAACACCGCCCGGTCGATCCGGCCCGCCGTCTCCTCGCCGCAGAGGATCATCCCGCCGCGCGGCCCCCGCAGCACCTTGTGCGTGGTGGCGCAGACGACGTCCGCGTACGGCACCGGACTCGGCGCCGCCCCGCCCGCGATCAGCCCCATCGGATGCCCGGCGTCCGCGATCAGCACCGCGCCCGCCTCGTCCGCGATCTCCCGGAAGAGCGCGTAGTCGGGATGGCGGGGGTACGAGATCGAACCGCAGACGATCGCCTTCGGTCCGCGCGCCCGGGCCAGCCTGCGGACTTCGCCGTAGTCGATCAGCCCGGTGTCCGGGTCGAGCCCGTAGCCGACGAAGTCGAACCACCGCCCGGAGAAGTTCGCCGGCGAGCCGTGGGTGAGATGGCCGCCGTACGACAGCCCCATCGCCAGCACCGTGTCACCGGGCCGCAGCAGCGCCGCGTACGCCGCCAGCACCGCCGAGGAGCCCGAATGCGGCTGGACATTGGCATGCCCGGCGCCGAACAGCGCCCTGGCCCGGTCCACGGCGATCCGCTCGGCCGCGTCGACGATCTCGCAGCCGCCGTGGTGGCGGGCCCCCGGATAGCCCTCCGCGTACTTGTTGACCAGCGGGGAGCCGAGGGCGGCCAGCACCGCGGGCGAGGTGAAGTTCTCCGCGGCGATCAGCTGGACCGTCCCGGTCTGCCGGGCCGTCTCCCCCGCGATGACCTCGGCGATCTCCGGGTCCTGCCGTTGTAGCAGCTCCGGGTCGGCGGTATAGCGGACGGCGCCTTTCGCGGCGCTCGCGCGTGCGGTGCGGACGGGCATGGCGTGCTCCGGTCCTCGCGTGTCGGTGCGCTTTCACTCTAGGCCGCGGCCGCCCGCGGCGCGCGCGAGCGGCGGTACCGGGGGCGGGGCACGGGGCGGTCGTCGCGGCGGGACGGAGAGCGGCTGCGGTCCGTCGGCGCGGGAGGGCCGGCAGCGGACGCGGAAGGGGGGTACGGGGCTGGGGCCCGGCCCCGCGGGACGGGTCCCGGGCCGTCCGCCCGGGGGCGGTCAGTGCCGGGCCGGAATGCCGGTCAGGGCCGTGACCACGGGGTCCAGCGCCTGGTTGATCTCGTCGCCGATGGAGCGGAAGAACGTGATCGGCGCGCCGTAGGGGTCGTACACCTCGTCGGCGTCCGGACTGGGGGCCAGCAGCCAGCCGCGCAGCGCCGCCGCGGCCCGTACCAGCGCCCGGGCGCGCTCGACGACACCCTCGTCGCGCGGGTCGGGCAGGGTCGCCGGGTCTATGGCCCGCACCAGCCGGGTGAACTCCTTCAGGGTGAACGTCCGCAGTCCCGCGGAGTGGCCCATGGAGATGACCTGCGCCCGGTGGTCCCGGGTCGCGGTCAGCACCAGATCGGCGCGGATGACGTGCTCGTCGAGAAGCTCCCGGCCGGTGAAGCCGGTGGCGTCCGCGCCGAAGTCGGCGAGCACGATCTCGGCGTTGGCCTCCATGGGCGCGCCCTCGTGCCCCCAGGTGCCGGCGCTCTCCACGATCAGTCCGCTCGCCATCAGATCGCCGAGGCGGTCGCTGAGGGCGTGCCGGGTCAGCCGCTCGGTGATCGGCGAGCGGCAGACATTGCCGGTGCTGACGTGGAGTATCCGGAAGCAGTCGTCCGATGCGGTGCCACGCCCCTGGTCAGGGGCGATCAAGGTGCCACCTCGAGATCGGGTACGACCTTGCGCAGCTCGTCCGCGGTCAGCGCCCCGGCGCGCAGCAGTACCGGCACATCACCGGTGACGTCGACGATCGACGACGGGACGATTCCGGGCGTCGGGCCGCCGTCGAGGTAGACGGAGACGGAGTCGCCGAGCATGCCCTGCGCGGCGTCGCAGTCCTCCGGCGCCGGGTGGCCGGTCAGATTGGCCGAGGAGACGGCCATCGGGCCGACCTCGGTGAGCAGTTCGATGGCGACGGGGTGCAGCGGCATCCGGACGGCGACGGTGCCCCGGGTGTCGCCCAGGTCCCACTGGAGGGACGGCTGGTGCCGGGCGACCAGGGTGAGCGCACCGGGCCAGAAGGCGTCGACCAGTTCCCAGGCGCCCTCGGAGAAGTCGGTGACCAGCCCGTGGAGGGTGTTCGGTGAGCCGATGAGGACCGGGGTGGGCATACTGCGCCCGCGGCCCTTCGCGGCCAGCAGATCGGCGACGGCCTCGCGGCTGAAGGCGTCGGCACCCAGTCCGTACACGGTGTCGGTGGGCAGCACGACCAGTTCACCGCGGCGTACGGCGGACGAGGCCTCGCGCAGCCCGGTCGTCCGGTCGGTGGCGTCGTTGCAGTCGTATCGCCGGGCCATCAGAGAACCTCCTCGGGCAGGTACGCGGCGGGGGCGTACGGGATCGTCGTCACGGCGTCGCCTTGCGGGCGGTCGCGAACCGGGGGCGGTTGTTCAGATCGGGGTGGTCCGCCGCGTCCGTCCAGCCGGACTCCTCGGCGAAGATCCACGGCACCTGGCCGCCCTGGGTGTCCGCGTGCTCGATGACGACGAGCCCGCCGGGCCGCAGCAGCCGGTGGGCGGTGCGTTCGATACCGCGGATGGTGTCGAGGCCGTCCTCGCCGGAGAAGAGGGCCATCTCCGGGTCGTGGTCGCGGGCCTCGGGCGCCACGTACTCCCATTCGGTGAGCGGGATGTACGGCGGGTTGGAGATCACCAGATCGACCTGGCCGTCCAGTTCGGGCAGGGCGGTCAGGGCGTTGCCCTGGTGGAGGCTGATCCGGGAGCCCTCGGCGTTCTTCCGGGCCCAGTGGAGGGCGTCGTCGGAGAGTTCGACGGCGTGCACCCGGGAGCGGGGCACCTCCTGCGCCATGGCCAGCGCGATCGCGCCCGACCCCGTACAGAGGTCGACGATCAGCGGTTCGACGACGTCCATGGCGCGGACGGCGTCTATGGCCCAGCCGACGACCGATTCGGTCTCGGGGCGGGGCACGAAGACGCCGGGGCCGACCTGGAGCTCCAGATAGCGGAAGAAGGCGCGGCCGGTGATGTGCTGGAGGGGTTCGCGGGCCTCGCGGCGGGCGACGGCCTCCCAGTAGCGGGCGTCGAAGTCGCCGTCCTTGACCAGGTGCAGCTCGCCCCGCTTCACCCCGTGCACGTACGCGGCCAGCTCCTCCGCGTCGAAGCGCGGCGACGGTACGCCGGCGTCGGCCAGCCGCTGGGTAGCCTGGGCCACCTCGGCGAGCAGCAGGTTCACTGGTGGTCCTCCACCTGGTTCGTACGGACGGGTCCGGCAGCCGGGCTTATTGGGCGGCCGCGAGCTTGGCGGCGGAGTCGGCGTCGACGCAGGCCTGGATGACGGCGTCGAGATCGCCGTCGAGCACCTGGTCGAGGTTGTACGCCTTGAAGCCGACGCGATGGTCCGAGATGCGGTTCTCCGGGAAGTTGTAGGTCCGGATCTTCTCGGAGCGGTCGACCGTGCGGACCTGGCTGCGGCGCTGGTCCGCGGCCTCCCGCTCGGCCTCCTCCTGGGCGGCGGCGAGCAGCCGCGACCGCAGGATGCGCATGGCCTGCTCCTTGTTCTGGAGCTGGCTCTTCTCGTTCTGGCAGGAGGCGACTACACCGGTGGGGAGATGGGTGATGCGCACGGCGGAGTCGGTGGTGTTCACGGACTGGCCGCCGGGTCCGGACGAGCGGTAGACGTCGATCCGCAGATCGTTGGGGTTGACCTCGACGTCGATCTCCTCGGCCTCGGGGGTCACGAGGACACCGGCGGCGGAGGTGTGGATCCGGCCCTGGGACTCGGTGGCGGGCACCCGCTGGACGCGGTGCACCCCGCCCTCGTACTTCAGCCGGGCCCAGACGCCCTGGCCGGGCTCGGTGGCGCCCTGGCCGCCCTTGGTCTTCACCGCGACCTGGACGTCCTTGTAGCCGCCCAGCTCGGACTCGGTGGCGTCGATGATCTCGGTCTTCCAGCCGACGCGCTCCGCGTAGCGCAGATACATCCGCAGCAGATCACCGGCGAAGAGGGCGGACTCGTCGCCGCCCGCGCCCGCCTTGACCTCCAGCAGGACGTCCTTGTCGTCGCTGGGGTCGCGGGGCACCAGCAGCAGCCGGAGCTTCTCCGTCAGCTCCTCGCGCTGCTTCTCCAGCTCCTTGACCTCGGCGGCGAAGTCCGGATCGTCGGCGGCCAGCTCGCGGGCCGTCTGGATATCGTCCCCGGTCCGCTTCCAGGAGCGGAAGGTGCCGACGATCGGGGTCAGCTCGGCGTAGCGCTTGTTCAGCTTGCGCGCGTTCGCCTGGTCGGCGTGGACGGAGGGGTCTGCCAGCCGCTGCTCAAGGTCGGCGTGCTCGCCGACGAGTTCCTCGACCGCCTCGAACATCGGGGGCTCCTGCTCTGCTTACGTACGAAGGTGCTGCGGGACGTCAAAGCGCCGGTCCCGGCCGCCCCGGCGCGGGGACGGCCGGTGACCGGCGCAGTTGGCTCGCTACTTCTTGGCGGAGCCGGCAGCCTTGCCGAAGCGGGCCTCGAAGCGGGCCACGCGGCCACCGGTGTCGAGGATCTTCTGCTTGCCCGTGTAGAACGGGTGGCACTCGGAGCAGACCTCGGCACGGATGGTGCCGGAGGAGAGGGTGCTGCGAGTCGTGAACGACGCGCCACAGGTGCAGCTGACCTGCGTCTCGACGTACTCGGGGTGAATGTCGCGCTTCAAGGTGTCTCCTAGTTTCGGGAGGGCGCCGGGTCGCACGGGCGGAATGCACGCACGTGAACCGGGGCCGACGAACCAGTCTGCCAGGACCGGCCGTATCTCCCAAAACCGGGGTGGGTCCGGAACTATTCCCGGCGGCTTCCGGGCCGGGCGGCCGCGGGCGGAGAGGCCGCGCGTACGCGGGCGGAGAGGCCGCGCGTACGCGGGCGCGTACGCCCTCGGGGCCGTACCGGCGACTCTGTGTGCGGCCGCGGGCGAGGTCCGTCAGCCGGCGCCCGCACCGGTCCCGGAGACGGGGGCGGGGGTGCTGCGGACGACCGCTCCGGCGCTGCCCTTGCCGCCCGCGGAGTCCGTCAGTGCGCTCGACGGGACCGGCCGGTCGTGCCGCAGCGCCGTCCACACCTGCTGGGAGGCGCCTTCGAGGGGCAGTACGCGGTTGGGGTTCTGCGGGTCGTAGACGACCGGCATGGTGACCATCCGGACATCGGCGGGGTCGAGTGCCGCGAGGGTCCGGACGAAGCCGGTGAGCTTCGGTACGGAGGCGAGGCCGGAGTCCGTGGTCACGGCCCGGGTCGCGGTGTCGGCGACGCCGTACAGCTTGCCCGGGTCGGTGAGCAGTCCGGCGTCCTTGACCTGGGCCAGGAACGCCTTCATAAAGGCCTGCTGGAGCTGTATCCGCCCCAGATCGCTGCCGTCGCCGACGCTCTTGCGGGTGCGGACCAGGCCGAGGGCCTGTTCGCCGTCGAGGGTGTGGGTGCCGGCCGGCAGGTCGAGGCGGCTGTCGGTGTCCCGGATCGGTTCGGTGGTGGTGATCTTCACCCCGCCGAGTTCGTCGACGAGCTTCTTGAAGCCGGAGAAGTCGACCTCGACGTAGTGGTCCATGCGGATACCGGAGAGCTGCTCGACGGTGTCGACGGCGCAGGCGGGGCCGCCGACCTCGTAGGCGCTGTTGAACATCACGCCGTCGGCGGCGGGTATTCGCTTGCCGTCGGGGGCCGTACAGGCGGGCCGGTCGACGAGGGTGTCCCGGGGTATGGAGACCACGCTGGCCTCGCGGTGGTCCTTGTAGACGTGGACGACCATCGCGGTGTCGGAGCGGGCCCCGCCCCCGTCGTGGCCGTACTCGCGGTTGGCCCCGGAACGCGAGTCCGAGCCGAGGACCAGGACGTCCATCGAGCCGTTGCCGATGTCCGGGGGCCGGTCCTTGCCGTTGAGCTGGGCGTTGATGTCGATCCCGCGCAGATTGCCGTTGAGGCTCAGATAGGCGTAGCCGAGTCCGCCGCCGCCGACGGCGATCAGGCCCGCCGCGGCCCAGGCGGCCACCACGGTGGCCCTGCGACGACGCCGGGGGTGCGGCTTCCGGCCGCTCCCGGTGGCGCCCTTACCGCCTTCGCCGCTGCTCTGCTCGCTCATGTTCTCTCCCGCTCTGCGCGCCTACCGGCGCTTCGGCCCCCTCCGTACCGTCGTCGCGCTCCGTGACCCCCGGGCCACCGAACGAGGCGAAAACTCTCACTCTGTCCAGCTTTGTTCCGCCATTGGTAGGACGCGTCCCTCAGCAAAAGGGTTGCATGCGGTGATGAAAACCGCGTGAGAAGGCCCCCTTCGCGGGTCCGCTCCACACAGCCGTGGGCCCCGCCGTCCCTACGGACGGCGGGGCCCACGGCGGACCGGACAAACCGGCGGAACCGTCAGTCGTTGTTGGACGACGACGGCGTCGTCTTCTGGATCTGGAGCAGGAACTCGGCGTTCGACTTCGTCTGCTTCATCTTGTCCAGCAGGAGTTCGATCGCCTGCTGCTGGTCGAGCGCGTGCAGCACCCGGCGCAGCTTCCAGACGATGGCCAGCTCCTCGCTGCCGAGCAGGATCTCCTCCTTGCGGGTGCTGGACGCGTCCACGTCCACCGCCGGGAAGATGCGCTTGTCGGAGAGCTTCCGGTCGAGCTTCAGCTCCATATTGCCGGTGCCCTTGAACTCCTCGAAGATCACCTCGTCCATCCGGGAGCCGGTGTCGACCAGCGCGGTGGCCAGGATGGTCAGCGAGCCGCCGTCCTCGATATTGCGCGCGGCACCGAAGAAGCGCTTCGGCGGGTAGAGCGCGGTCGAGTCGACACCACCGGACAGGATGCGGCCGGAGGCGGGCGCGGCCAGGTTGTAGGCGCGGCCCAGACGGGTGATGGAGTCCAGCAGGACGACCACGTCGTGGCCCAGCTCCACCAGTCGCTTGGCGCGCTCGATGGCGAGTTCGGCGACGGTGGTGTGGTCCTCGGCGGGACGGTCGAAGGTCGAGGAGATGACCTCGCCCTTGACCGACCGCTGCATGTCGGTGACCTCTTCGGGACGCTCGTCGACGAGGACGACCATCAGATGGCACTCGGGGCTGTTGACCGTGATGGCGTTGGCGATCGCCTGGAGGATCATGGTCTTGCCGGTCTTCGGCGGGGCCACGATCAGACCGCGCTGGCCCTTGCCGATCGGCGACACCAGGTCGATGATCCGGGTCGTCAGCACACCCGGGTCGGTCTCCAGCCGGAGCCGGTCCTGGGGGTAGAGCGGGGTCAGCTTGGTGAACTCCGGCCGTCCGCGCCCCGATTCGGGGGCCATGCCGTTGACGGAGTCCAGCCGGACCAGCGCGTTGAACTTCTCGCGGCGCTCGCCGTCCTTGGGCTGCCGGACCGCGCCCGTGACGTGGTCGCCCTTGCGCAGGCCGTTCTTGCGGACCTGGGCCAGGGAGACGTACACGTCGTTCGGGCCGGGCAGATAGCCCGAGGTGCGGATGAAGGCGTAGTTGTCGAGGATGTCGAGGATGCCCGCGACGGGGATCAGCACATCGTCGTCGGAGACCTGCGGCTCGCCCGCGAAGTCCTCACGGCCGCGGCGGCCACGGCGGTCGCGGTAGCGGCCCCGGCGGCCCCGGCGGCTGCCGTCGTCGTCGAAGTCGTCCTGCGGGCCGGTGCTCTGCTGCTGCTGGCGCTGGCCGCCCTGCTGCCGGCTCTGGCCGCCCTGCTGCTGCTCGTCGCTCTTGCCGCGGCCGCGCTGACGGTCGCGGCGGTCACCGCGCTGACCGCGCTCGCCGCGGTCCTTGCGGCCGTCGCCGTCCTGCCCGGCCGCACCGGCGGAGCCGTCCTGCGATTCGGCACGGTCGGTACGGGAGACCTCCTTGGCCTCCTTGACCGCGACGCCGCCCTCGGCCTGGACCTCGGGGCTGCCCGCCTGCGCGGTGGCACGGCGGCGGCGGCGCTCGACGACCGGCTGGTCGTCGCTGACCGGCTGTCCCGGAATGTCGATCTGCTGCTGGGCGACGGCCTTCTCGGCCTTGGCAGCGGCGGGCGCGGCCTTCTCCTCGGCGGCCGGGGCGGCCTCGGCGGAGGCGTCGCTCGTGCGCGCCTTCGAGGTGGCGCGGCGCTTCGGCTTGGCCTCGGCGCTCTTGGCCGCCGGCTCGGCGGCCTTCTTGGCCGCGGCTCCGCCGCCGGCCTGCGCCTCCTTGATGACCTCGATCAACTGGCTTTTGCGCATCCGCGCGGTGCCCCTGATCCCGAGGCCGGACGCGACCTGCTGCAACTCGGCCAGAACCATGCCCTCAAGGCCGGTGCCGGAGCGGCGGCGCCGGGAGGTGGTGCCGGAGGCAGCACCTGCGGCGGGCGCGGAAGTGTCGACGCTGGTGTCGGCAGTCACGCCCATCAGATCGGTGGTGTCGCTCACGAAGGGTCCTTCCCTGGAGCGGACGTCGGCCATCTGGCTCGGCGACCGGTTGTGCTGTCCGAACGCGGTCGCGATGCGACCGTGTCGGGGCGGTGGTCCCCGCCGGTTCTGAATACGGCGGAGAAGCAGGTACTTGCGATCCGGCCCGAGGTCCCCCTGCTCGGCCACTTCTCGGCGGAGCGGGAGGTGTCGTGCCGGTTCCGGAGCGTGCTCGATACTGCTCAGGCAGGCTGCTCAGGCAGTCGGGGAGGCTCCCGGAAGAATTGGCGGTCCCGATGCGGGACACGAAGCTCCGAGCCGTGAAGGCTTTCGGTGCTGACTTGAGGTTAACACTACCGGCTCCAACAAACATTCCCCCTCTCCGTCACCGGCAATCTCGTGTCTCCGGGAATCACCGCGTGGCTGCCCCCGGGCGCGCGCCCGGACATTTCCCGCGGCATTTCCCGGGGGGGTTTCCCGGAAATGCCCCGCCGCGCGCTCGCCGCGGCGCCCGGCCCGTTCCCGGGCGGGCCCCCGCCGTGGCGGCTCACCCGAGGGGCGCGTCACCGGGCTCCCGTACGCCGCCGACCCCGTACACCTGCCCGGATCCGTCCCGCGACGGATCACCGGCGGTCTCGGGGGCGACGAGCGGCAGCACACTCGCACCCGCGGTGTCGAAGGCCAGGCGGTTGGCCGCCCAGTCCTCGCCCGCGAGCTGTGCGACCTTGTCGGCCGCACTGTCCTCGGCCAGCGCGAGCACCGTGGGGCCCGCACCGGAGATGACTGCAGGGACGCCGTCGGCGCGCAGTCGGTTGACAAGGTCGACGCTCTGCGGCATCGCCGGGGCCCGGTACTCCTGGTGGAGCCGGTCCTCGGTGGCGGGCAGCAGCAGTTCGGGGCGCCTGGTCAGCGCCTCGACGAGCAGGGCGGCGCGGCCGGCGTTCGCGGCGGCGTCCACATGGGGGACGGAACGCGGCAGCAGTCCGCGCGCGGTCTCCGTGAGCACCGGCTTCCCCGGGACGAAAACCACCGGAACGACGGAATCTGCGGGATCCATCCTGATGGCCCGGGCGGCTCCGGACTCGGTCCAGGCAAGGGTGAAACCACCGAGCAGACAGGCGGCGACATTGTCCGGGTGACCCTCGATCTCGGTCGCCAGCTCCAGCAGGGCGGTGTCGTCGAGACGGGATTCGCCCCCTATGGTCACCGCGCGGGCGGCGACGATCCCGGCGCAGATGGCGGCGGAGGAGGAGCCGAGCCCGCGGCCGTGCGGAATCCGGTTGGCGCAGACGATTTCGAGGCCGCGCGGCTGACCGCCGAGCAGGTCGAAGGCCGTACGCAGGGAGCGTACGAGCAGATGGCTCTCGTCGCGGGGCAGCGTCGACGCGCCTTCACCCGCGATGTCGATGTGCAGACCGGAGTCCGCGACCCGGACGACGACATCGTCGTAGAGCCCCAGCGACAGCCCGAAGGCGTCGAAGCCCGGACCGAGATTGGCGCTGGTGGCGGGGGTGCGCACCCGGACGGCGGCGGCGCGGAACGCTGGACCGGCCATCGCTCGATGACTCTCCTTGGCTCTGCCCCTTGTTACGTAAGGGACGGGCGGTGACATTGATGTCAGTGGGATCGGTGGTGTCGGGTTCTGCTGATGGGGATCAGGCGGGGGGATTGCTGGGGGTAGGGCGGCATTCGCGATCGGGAGGGGTCAGCTCCCGGGGCCGCGAACGGCGGCCGCACCACCGCACCGGCCGGCATTCGGGGTGGGTGGGTTCGGTACAGCCTATCGAAGGAAGGTTCTGTGGCGACATAGGGCGCACAGGAGGCGCACGATGCGTGTCGCGAGCCGCCTGTGCCCCGGCCTCCGCGGCCGCCCGGCTTGGGATGCTTTCCACCGGGGTATTACGGCCCCGAGCCCACCCCCGGGCCTGCCGTACGGGCCTCCGGCCGCCGTACCGCGGACGCAGCGGCGTCCACGGATCGGGCGGCCGGAAACCCCCTGCTGCGTTCTCTAGGCGAGACCGAGCCTGGCGGCCGCGGTCGGCGCGTCGACCGGGACGGTGACGGGCTGCGGAGCGCCGGCCACGGCCCAGTCGGGGTCCTTCAGGCCGTTGCCGGTGACCGTGCAGACGATCCGCTGGCCGGGGTCGACCTTGCCCGCCTCGGCGGCCTTGAGCAGACCGGCCACGGACGCGGCGGACGCGGGCTCCACGAAGACGCCCTCCTGCGAGGCCAACAGGCGGTAGGCCCGCAGGATCTCACGGTCCGTCACCTCGTCGATGGCGCCACCGGACTCGTCACGGGCGGCCAGTGCCTGCTGCCAGGACGCCGGGTTGCCGATCCGGATGGCGGTGGCGATGGTCGAGGGGTCCTTGACGACCTCACCGCGGACGATCGGCGCGGAGCCGGACGCCTGGAAGCCCCACATCCGGGGGGTACGGGTGGCCGGGCCGTCGGCCGCGTACTCCCGGTACCCCTTCCAGTAGGCCGTGATGTTGCCCGCGTTGCCGACCGGCAGCACATGGATGTCGGGGGCGTCGCCGAGTGCGTCGACGATCTCGAAGGAGGCGGTCTTCTGGCCTTCGATCCGGTAGGGGTTGACCGAGTTGACCAGGGCCACCGGATAGTTCTCGGACAGATTCCTGGCCAGATCCAGGCAGTCGTCGAAGTTGCCGTCGACCTGGAGGATCTTCGAGCCGTAGACCAGCGCCTGGCCCATCTTGCCGAGCGCGATCTTCCCCTGGGGCACCAGGACCGCGCAGACCATCCCGGCCCGTACCGCGTAGGCGGCGGCCGAGGCGGAGGTGTTGCCGGTGGAGGCGCAGATGACGGCCTTGGCCCCCTCCTCCTTGGCGCGGGTGATGGCCATCGTCATCCCGCGGTCCTTGAAGGACCCGGTGGGGTTGGCGCCCTCGACCTTGAGGTGGACCTCGCAGCCGGTGCGCTCGGAGAGCACCTGCGCGGGTACGAGCGGCGTACCACCCTCACGGAGCGTGACGATCGGAGTGGTTTCGGTGACCGGGAGACGGTCCCGGTACTCCTCGATGATGCCGCGCCACTGGTGGGTCATTGCTGGTTACTCCCCTTCAACACGCATGATGCTGGCGACACCGCGCACGGTGTCGAGCTTGCGCAGCGCCTCGACGGTCCCCGAGAGGGCGGCGTCGGGCGCGCGGTGGGTGACGACGACGAGGGAGGCCTCTCCGTCCTTACCCTGCTGGCGGACGGTGTCGATCGACACCCCGTGCTCGGCGAAGACCGTCGCGACCTGGGCGAGGACGCCCGGCTTGTCGGCCACGTCGAGACTGATGTGGTACCGCGTCACGACCTCGCCCATGGGGCTCACGGGCAGCTGAGTGTACGCGGACTCCCCCGGGCCCGTGGCCCCGGCGAGCTTGTTGCGGCAGACGGCGACCAGATCGCCGAGGACCGCGGACGCGGTGGGCGCGCCGCCCGCGCCGGGGCCGTAGAACATCAGCTGCCCGGCGGCCTCGGATTCGACGAAGACCGCGTTGTACGCCTCGCGGACGGAGGCGAGGGGGTGGCTGAGCGGGATCATCGCGGGGTGGACCCGGGCGGTGACCGACCGGCCGTCGGCGGCCCGCTCGCAGATCGCCAGCAGCTTGACCGTGCAGCCCATGCGCTTGGCGGAGGCGATATCGGCGGCGGTGACCTCGGTGAGGCCCTCGCGGTGGACGTCGTCGAGGCGGACCCGGGTGTGGAAGGCGATGGAGGCGAGGATCGCGGCCTTGGCGGCGGCGTCGAAGCCCTCGACATCGGCGGTCGGGTCGGCCTCCGCGTAGCCGAGGGCGGTGGCCTCGTCCAGTGCCTCGGTGTACCCGGCGCCGGAGGTGTCCATCTTGTCGAGGATGAAGTTCGTGGTGCCGTTGACGATGCCGAGGACCCGGTTGACCTTGTCGCCCGCCAGCGATTCGCGCAGCGGCCGGATCAGCGGGATCGCCCCGGCGACGGCGGCCTCGAAGTAGAGGTCGCGGCCGTGCCGCTCGGCGGCGGCGTAGAGGGTGGCACCGTCCTCGGCCAGCAGCGCCTTATTGGCCGAGACCACCGAGGCGCCGTGTTCGAAGGCGGTGGTGATCAGGGTGCGGGCCGGCTCGATACCGCCGATGACCTCGATGGCGACGTCGATGTCGCCGCGTTTGACCAGGGCCGTGGCGTCGGTGGTGACCAGCGCCGGGTCGATGCCCTCGCGGACCTTGGAGGGCCGCCGCACGGCGACCCCCGCGAGTTCCACGGGGGCACCGATCCGGGCCGCGAGGTCGTCGGCGTGCGTCGTCATGATGCGCGCCACCTCTGAGCCGACCACTCCACAGCCCAGCAGCGCCACCTTCAGCGGACGCGTACGCATCATCCGACCTCGTTTCTCAACATTCAGGGATTGGTCCAGTCTCACTCACCGGACAGCATTTTCTATGCTCCGTCCGGCATCCGAGACATCTATCTCCACTAACCGACATCGAGACGCAGCAGATCTTCCTCCGTCTCGCGCCGGACGATCACTCGCGCCGCCCCCGCGGAGACCGCCACCACGGGCGGTCGCAGCGCATGGTTGTAGTTGCTGGCCATCGAACGGCAGTAGGCGCCGGTGGCGGGTACCGCGATCAGATCGCCGGGCGCCAGGTCGGCCGGGAGGAAGGCGTCCTTCACCACGATGTCACCACTCTCGCAGTGCTTGCCGACGACCCGGCTGAGCATCGGGGCCGCGTCGGAGGCACGGGAGACCAGCACGACGCTGTACTCGGCGTCGTACAGCGCGGTGCGGATGTTGTCCGACATACCGCCGTCGACGCTCACATAGGTACGCAGTCCTTCCAGCGGCTTGACGGTGCCGACCTCGTACAGCGTGAACGCCGTCGGGCCGACGATGGCCCGGCCGGGCTCGACCGAGATCCGGGGGCTGCGCAGTCCGGCGGCCTCGCACTCGCGGCCGACGATCTCATGGAGGGCCTTGGCGATGTGATGCGGTTCACGCGGGTGGTCGCCGGGGACGTACGCGATACCGAGCCCGCCGCCGAGGTCGATCTCGGGCAGTTCGACGCCGTGCTCGTCGCGGACCCGCTTGAGGAGCCCGACGACCCGGTGGGCGGCGACCTCGAAGCCGGAGGTGTCGAAGATCTGCGAACCGATGTGGGAGTGGATGCCGACCAGTTCCAGACCGTCGAGGGCGAGGGCCCTGCGGACCGCCTCGGCGGCCTGGTCACCGGCGAGCGGGATGCCGAACTTCTGGTCCTCGTGCGCGGTGGCGATGAACTCGTGGGTGTGGGCTTCGACCCCGACGGTGACCCGGATCAGGACCTTCTGCCGCCGGCCGAGCCGCTGGGCGGTGTGCGCGACCTTGACGATCTCCTGGAAGGAGTCGAGCACGATCCGCCCGACACCGGCCTCGACGGCCCGTTCGATCTCCTCGGCGGACTTGTTGTTGCCGTGGAAGGCGATGCGTTCGGCGGGCATGCCCGCGTCCAGTGCGGTACGCAGCTCACCGCCGGAGCAGACGTCGAGGTTGAGCCCCTCCTCGTACAGCCAGCGGACGACGGCGCGGCTGAGGAAGGCCTTCCCGGCATAGAAGACGTCGGCCCCGGGCCCGAAGGCCTCGGCCCAGGCGCGGCAGCGGGCCCGGAAGTCCTCCTCGTCGAGGAAGTACGCGGGGGTGCCGAACTCCTCGGCCAGCCGGGTCACCGGGATGCCGCCGACGGCGACGGTCCCGTCCGCCGCCCGGGTCACGGTCCGGGACCAGATCTTCCGGTCGAGGGCGTTGAGGTCGGCGGGCGGGGCGGCGTAGTGCCCCTCGGGCAGGACGTCGGCGTGGCGGGGCCCGGCGGGATGTGCGGAACGGCTCATGATCGGTTCTCTCTCACAGGTGTTCGGGTGCGCTGATGCCGAGCAGGGACAGGCCGCCGGAGAGCACCGCCCCGGCGGCTTCGGCGAGCACGAGCCGGGAGCGGTGGGCGGCCGAGGGTTTCTCCCCGCCGACGGGGAGGACCGTGTGCTGGAAACCGAGCAGCGCGTCGGCGGTCCCTTCGAGATGCCGGGCGATCCGGTCGGGTGCGCAGAGCCGGGCGGCGGAGTCGAGCGCCTCGGGCCAGTCCGCGAGCCACCGCTCCAGCTCCGTCTCCACGAACTGCCCGGTGTCCCCGGTGAACCCGAGCCGGGCGGCTTCCCGGGCCAGGGCCCGGGACCGGGAGTACGCGTACCGGACGGTGAAGAGGGGATTGCTCTCGTGCTGCCGCAGCAGCCGGGCATCGGGCCGGGCCCGGTCGCCCGCGGCGACGGCCAGGAACGCCCACCGCACCGCGTCGGTCCCCAGCTCCGCGCTCAGGTCCCGGCACTCGCGCACGGGTACGGCTGCGGGCCCGTACCCCCGTGCGTCGCGCAGCAGGCCGACGGTCTCGGCCCAGACGGTTCCGCGGTCCCCGCCGACCGGATTCCCGTGCCGGCGGGGCTGCCGGAGGGCCCGTACGACCACCGCCCGCTGCCGCTCCAGCGGATCCTCGTCGACGGTGATGTTGAGGAACCCGGCCCCGGTGATCTCCACCCCGCGGACCCCGGGCTCCGCCGCGATCCGCGCCCGCAGTTCCTCGGCCACCGCCCGCGTGGGCCGCCCGGAGGGTCCGGCCAGCCGCAGCGCGACACTGGTCGCCCAGTCCCCGCAGCCGCCGGGCCGGGGCCTCTCGATCCGTACGCTCTCGGGCACCTCCACCACGAGCGCACCGTCCGCCACCGCACGGCACACGGCGTGCCGGACGGTACGGGAGAGCTCGGCGGGGGTCACGGGACCAGCGTAGGGGAGGAGGCCCCCCGGAATGCGAACGGTTTCGCGATGCGGTCACACCTCGGCCGCGGGACGCCCCACGGGGCGGGCCGACGACCCACGGCTCAGCCGCGCGCGGTGCCGGGCTGCCCGACTCCATGGGCGGTACCGGGCCGACCGGTGCCGTGCGGGGTGCCGGGGAGTCCGGCCCCGTGCGGGGTGCCGGGGAGTCCGATCCCGTGCGCGGTGCCGGGCTGTCCGATCCCGTACCGCCCGTCGGGTGCCGGCGGTCCTTCCCGGACCACCAACCGCCGCACGAGTCTCACCAGATCGACCGGCTCGAAGGGTTTCGCCAGAAAGGCGTCCACCCCCGCCTCCATGCCGCTCTCGACCTCGTACTGCGTGCACGCACTGATGATCGCCACCGGCAGATGCCGCGTCGCGGGATCCTCGCGCAGCCGCGCGGCGGTCCGCAGCCCGTCCAGCCGCGGCATGACGACATCGAGCGTCACCACGTCGGGCCGCACCTCCTGCACGACCTCCAGGCACTCGGCACCATCGGCCGCGGTCACGACCTCGAAGCCCTCAAGCTCAAGGTTGACCCTGATCAACTGCCGGATGACCCGGTTGTCATCGACAACGAGCACCCGCCCGGACGCACCTGACACAACTTGAGAGTAGGTCCGCGGCCGGGGCTGCGTCCGGGTTTTCCCCACTTCCACCCCCTCCGGGCGACTCGGGTCCGCTCCCGCGGCCCGTCCGATCCGTCGAAATACCTGTTCACGGGCACCCTCGAAGAGCTGGTAGTGTTCTACCCGTCACGCCGACGGCAACAACACCGAGGCAGACAGTGCGCCCCCGTAGCTCAGGGGATAGAGCAACGGCCTCCGGAGCCGTGTGCGCAGGTTCGAATCCTGCCGGGGGCACTTTCGTCAAGAGATCCCGTTCGACGGATACGTCGAGCGGGATCTTTCTGTTGTGCCCGCCCTTCCCGCTTCGCCGTGTGCAACCGCCGACGGGCCGGGATCAGCCTGCCCAGCCAGGAACGCGGAAGAAGCCGGGCAAAGCGACCTGGATTCCGGCCCGAGGCGCCACGCCCGCAACACCGGCCGAACGCCCCGCATACGGAACCTGGCAGTGTGTGTACTGAGTCAATCAACAGTTCACGGGATCATGGTGCTCGGCTTCCGCAAGTTGTACGTTAGCGCGGTCCCACCTGCCAGGATCCGGAGCACGCCATGCCCCCCACCCCACCCGTCACCGTGGCACTCGCGGAGATCGCCCGGCTGGCCGGAGTGGGGCGGGCGGCAGTGAGCAACTGGCGGCGGCGGTACGGCACTTTCCCCGCGCCCGTCGGCGGAACGGACACCACGCCACAGTTCGATCTCGCGGAGGTCGAGTCCTGGCTCCGTGACAACGGGAAGCTGCGGCGCGAGGAGGACCTGCTCCGGTGGCTCTGGCCGCAGTTCGACGCTCTGGCCGGGCGGGCCGCGGCCGGTGAGGCCATTGCGGCGGTAGCCGAGGCGGCGGGGGCGACGGAAGCGGCGGGGAAGCTGGGAAGTGCCCAACTGGCGGCTGTCGACGAGGCGCTGAAGGTTGCCCGTAGCCGTGGGGTGGGAGCCACCTACGACTTTCTGCTGGAGCGCTGGTCCCGTACCCACGTACGGCAGATTTCCACGACGCCCTCCCCGCTCGCGGAACTGATGGTCACCTTGGCCGCGGTACTCGGCGACCGGCCCCGCGTGGTGCTGGATCCCGCCTGCGGGACAGGCGGGCTGCTGCTCGCGGCCGGGCATCGCTGGTCGCCGGAGCGGGCGCTGGAGCTGATGGGTTCGGACATCAGCCCGGTGCTGGCACGGTTGGCCAAGGGCCGGATCGCCACATCGGGTCTGCCGGGGAGCGTTCGTACCCGCATTGCCACGACCGACACCCTCCGTGACAACGCCTGGGCTGCCGAACCGGTTGACGTGGTGCTGTGCAACCCGCCGTACAACGCCCGGGACTGGGGCCACGGGGAACTCGCCACCGACGCCCGCTGGACCTTCGGTCTTCCGCCGCGTACGGAATCGGAGCTGGCCTGGGTGCAGCATGCGCTGGCCGGGCTGGCGGACGGCGGGGCGGCCGTCCTGCTGCTTCCTCCGGGGGTGGCGAAGAGACGGGCCGGCCGGAGGATCCGGGCCGGTCTGCTGCGCACCGGCGCGCTGCGGGCGGTGATCGCGCTCCCCGCGGGCTCCGCGCCGCCCCATGCCGTCGGGCTGCACCTGTGGCTCCTGCGGAAGCCCCTGGGCGGCGCCCCTCCGCCCAAGACCCTGCTGCTGGTCGATGCCGCCGAAGCCGAGGGGGGAACGGGCACGAAGGACGGGCGCGACCCGGTGGACTGGGATGCCTTGATGCACTCGCTGCCTGCTGTGGTACGAGCACACGAAGCAGACGGGAGCCGGGACGCGAGCCCGGTCCGGAGCGCCGCGGTTCCGGTTGTCGGCCTCCTGGACGAGCAGGTGGACCTCACCCCCGCACGTCACGTTCCGGCGGTCCGTGGCTCCGCGGCACGGCGCGCGCGGCGTTCGTGGGAGGAATTCTCCTCCGCGCTCTCCCGGCTCGGGGAGGTCTCGTCCGCTCTGGCCGCGCTGCGGGAACTGGAGGAGTCCGGTGTCCAGCCGCCGACCACGAGCATCGACGAACTGCTCCGTGCCGGAGCGGTGGAACTGCACGGTGGTCAGACCCTGCCCCGGGACGCGGTGCACCAGGGCCCGCGCCCCAGAGGGGCCGTACCCGTGCTCACGGTCCATGACCTGCTCCGTCACACGGAGCCCACGGGCTGGCTGGGGCCCCATCAGGTGACCGCCTTCGAGGAACACATCACGCTGACGGCGCCGCTCGACGTCGTCGTGGTGGGCGCCTCGCAGGTGTTCGACGCATGGGTCGAACAGAGCGCGCCGACGGCGCTCGTACCGCAGATACTGGCCCTGCGGTCCGATCCCGGACTCATCGATCCCTGGTTTCTCGCGGGCTGTCTGCGCTCTCCGGGCAACGCGCGCCAGGCCGGCTCCCACTCCACCCATGCCTCCCGGGTGGATGTGCGCAGACTCAGGGTCCCGCGGCTGCCCCTGGCCGAGCAGCGGCGCTACGGGGAGGCCTTCCGCCGCATCGTGGAGCTGGAGCGGATGCTCCGGCAGGCGACCGGGCTGGGCCGGGAGCTGACCGGGGCGCTGAGCGACGCCCTGGCGGAGGGCAGACTGCGTTAGGCGTCAGGGCCGCCCCGGGCGGCTAGGTCGTGGACAGCCCCGCGAGCAGTGCCCGGACCCGGTCGGCACGGAAGCCGAGGTGCAGGAACTCCTCCCCGAGGACCCGGCAGCGGCGCAGGGTGTCCTCGGGCGGCTCCGGCAGTTCCGCCGTTTCCGAGGTGACCGCCACCCATCCGTCGAAGGCCGGCGCCGGGTCCCGCGCCAGAGCCAGCAGACAGCTCGATGCCCCGGCTCGGGCGCTGAGGAACACCTCCCGGATGCCGGGCGCCGCGTGCTGGGCCAACTCGACGACGAGTTCGCGGTAGAGCCGGAGGGCGGTCTCCGTATCGGCCGAGGATTCGGCGCCCGCGAACCGTGCGTCGGCGCAGACGAGTTGGATACGTGCGGTGGCCTCCGCACGGATCCCCCAGGAGCGCAGGGCGTCCTTCCGTATCCGCTCCAGGGCCTCGCAGTGCGGCCCCGGGGCCGCGTGTCCGTCGCGCAGTTCGTTGCGGGCGGCTTCCAGTGCGGCCGCCGCGGCGGCCGGCTGGAGCCAGGAGGAGTCCCGGTGCGCGGGGCGGACCCGCCGGGGAGCGGCCGAACGGCCGCGGGGTGTCCGGGCCTCGGGCTCGGGCCTGCGGAACGGCCGGGTGGGGTCGTGGGTCATCCGGGGGCTCGGCTCCGGATCGCCGGTGGAGGGCAGAAAGGCGCGGTAGACGGCCAGGATCTTCGGGACACTGTCGAGCCGGTGGCGGATCGGTTTGATCAGCATCCGGTCGACGGTCTCCGCCAGCTCCGGTGGCAGACCGGGGGCGAACCAGGCGACCGGGGGTGCGGGCTTGTCCGATTCGTGCTGGCGCTCCAGATCCCGTTCCGAGTCCGGGTGGAAGGGCCATCGACCCGTGTGCAGTTCAAAGGCGACACAGCCGAGGGAGTAGATGTCGGAGGGAACACCGACGGCGCCTCCGTTGTGCTGCTCGGGCGAGGTGTATCCGGGGGTGCCCGGACTTCGGGTGCCGTAGGCGGTGTACCGCGTCACCGTGGGGTCCAGCGGCATGGCGATGCCGAAGTCGACGAGATGCACGACGCCTTCACGCGTGATCATCACGTTCTTGGGGTTGAGGTCGCGGTGGATGAACCCGCAACGGTGCGCGTAGTCGAGCGCCGCCGCCATCTGGACCACCAGGGAGGCGACCACCGACGTCTCGCACTGCCCGTAGTTCTCGATGAACTGATGCAGCGTCATGCCCTCGACCCAGCCCATCACCAGATAGGGCCGGCCGTCGTGGAACCCCTCGTCCAGCCAGGCGGGGATGGCGGGGTGCCGGATCTCCCGCAGGATGGCGCACTCACGACGGAATCGGGTCGCCAGGTCGCTCTCCAGCGCCTGACCGTCGGTGGTTTCGTGGAGCCGGACCAGCTCATTGCGCTCATGAAGGACTTTGACGGCCACCCAGGTGTCACGGTAGGTGTCCCACGCCTTCCACAGCATGGCCATGCCGCCCGAGAAGCTCTCTTCGAGCCGGTAGCGCCCGTTCAGCGTCAGATGCTCTTTTTTCACTGCGTGCTTCGCGCCTTCCCACTACCGCGGTCCGCGTTCCGTCCGCACCCGGGAACCCGTCACCGCGCGCACATCGGTCGCCTGTCCGCGTGGCCCACTACTGTACAGATCCCAACGCTACGAGGAACTACGTTCGTTGACTCTGTACACAAACGCATGGTTCCCTGATTCCGCACCGGACATCGTCGTCCCGGTTCCAGGAGGTTCGCCCGCCCATGTCCGACTGGCCTCGTCCACTGGCTGCTTCCGATGAACTCGGCCTGGTCCGCGCGGGCCTCCCGCTCTCCCGCGAGGATCCCGCCGACTGTCCGGCGCATCTGGCGGTGAAGGCCAGGCCCTGGCTGACGGCGGCGCGGCGGCTGCCCGCCTACGATCCGTTTCTGACGTTCACCCTCAAGCCCTTGATGACGGCCCTCGACCTGATCGAGTTCCACGGCAGTTCTCCGGCGGAGGCCATCGGTGAACTGCGCCGTACCCGGGGGCGGTTCGGACGGGGGCGCCCTGCGCACGACGGGCTGGTGGAGTGGACCGTCGAGGCCGTCGACCGCTTTCTGAGCCGTCGACGGATCCGGCTGGACGACCGTGGCCCCGGCGAGCCGCCCACCGAGCCGGTGGCGTACGAGTGGGTGGTCCGGGATGTGCCGCCCGCGCATGCCCGGCCCGATGCACGCGGTGCTCGTGTGTACGAGCGCACCGCGTGGGGACGACGCTACGCCTCCGCCGACGGAACCCGGCGGGAACTGTGGCTGCTCTCCTTCGGATCGGCGAAAAAGGGCCGGTCCGACGCCGAGGTGGCGGCCGCCGCTTCCGTGACCGCCTTCGGCCGGGCCTCCCGCCCCGGATACGACCGGGAGCGGCATCGTCCGGGGCCGTACACCGTGGTCGATCAGCACCGGTCCGACCCCGGACCGCAGCGGATCCGCGTCATCGACTTCGGCTGTGGCGACGGTACCGCGCGAACGATCGCGGACTGCACTCCCGCCGAAGCGGCGCGCGACTTCGCGCGGTACACGGAACCCGTCCTGACGAGGATGCTCGACGGATCCGAGCGACGGCCGGGCCGGTCCTGCGTCGAGTGCTCCGGGGCCGGGCGCTGTGGTGCACTGCCGCCGTCCACGGGCCACGGGGAGCCACCGGGTCTCATCGGGCTTCCGGCTCCGGTCCGCCCCCGGACCCGGCGCAGCCTGTCGGCCAGTGATCTGCGCGCCTATGCGGACTGTCCGGCGAAGTACCACCTGACCAGGGAACTCAAACTCCGCTCGGCCCGGCCGGAGAATCCCGCGATCGGACGGGGGCGCGCCGTCGACGCCGTACTCAACGCTCGGCACGGGATACGACGGCCGCGCGGCTGCCGCGGTCTGGTGGCGCCGGATGATTCCGCGTGGTCCGGGCTGCCGCCGGAGACCGCTCTCGCCGCGGCCGCGATGCTGGCACGCCATGCGGCCCTTTGCCCTCTCGACCGGCTGGCCCCGGAGGAGGAGGTTCGGGTCCAGGCGCAGGTCACCGCCTACGACCCGGTACTCGACCTGGTGCTCATCGCCCAACCCGATCTGCTGCACACCCGGCGCGGCGGGTGGGTCTGGCGGGAGACGAAGACCGTGGGCGGCCGCCCCTACGAGGGAAGTTCGGTGCTGGAGCGCCACCCACAGCTCGCGCTGGCCGTCCTGCTCATGCGTACAGGCGAGTTGGCCGACGGGGATCGCCGCCGGTCCCGCATCGAACTGGAGCTACTTGGCTCCGCATTCGCTCGCCGTCTGGAAATCGACCCCTGGCAACCCTCGGTGCACGCTTCCGCGCGAGACATCGTCCGCAGGGCGGCCGGCCCCTGGCTGGAGGAGACGGAGTACCGGGCGGTGCCGGGCCGGGCGTGCCGGGACTGCGAGGCGCTGGACTGGTGCCGGGCGGGACGGGAGCATTCGGCGGCGGATCCACGGCAGCCCGGCGGTATCCCGGTGCCGCCGCCGGGGGCAGCTTCCGCCGCACGCGGGACAGCGCGCCCGGCCTCGGAATAGGTGTTCGTCCTTGCACCCCTCGGAAACAACGACCGACTGGGAGAACGAGCCCGGTGCGGAGCTGGTACGGCTCCTGGCCCGTGCCGTCGTGGCCCTGGAGGACATCACCGAACTGTCGTCCTTCCGCCTCCCCTATCCGCCCGTCGTCCATCAGGCGCTGAACCGCACGGCTCTCGTCTGTCTGCTGCGCCGGGCCGAGCCGCCGCGCTCCGTCCCTGAACTGCTCAGCTGGTGCCGGGACCGTCCGCTGTCCGGCTGGCTTCTGGACCTCCCGGCGGACGCTGCGGGGCCTGCCGACCGGTTGCTGGACGAACACACCGGACTGCCGACGGAACTCGTACGCGAGTGGTGGGCGCACCGGACCGACGCCCCAGGACACCTGCATCACCAGGACGTCCTGCGCTGGGCGCTGCAGAGGTGCCGGAGCCTCGGGCCCGAGTCGTACGGCGCATTCCGCAGACTCCTGGTCGAACACCCCGTACTCACCCATACGGAGTGGTTCAAGGTGATCAGCAACCCTGCGCTGGTGGGGCTGCCGGAGCTGCTCGAAAGCATCTACCAGCCCGTTCCCTCCTGCTTTGTGCGCCCCGGGCGGGGGTGTGCGCAGTGCCGGCGCTGCGGCACCCTCCTGACACCCGTGGGCGACGCCGACTGGTGGTGCGAACGCGACTACTGCCGCAGTGAGAGCAGGGAACCCCCGATCGACCGGATCATCCCGCCCGAACAGTGCACGGGTCTGGTGCAGCTGGACCGGCCGCTGCGCCAGTTCGTGACCTGGCCCGGCCGGATCGCGCGCGGACTGCGGAAGCACCTCACCCGACTCGGCGCAACGGTGACGATGTGGCCGACCACGGAGGCGTACCTCATGAGGGTGGGACTCCCCGACGGCCGTATCTGGGCCGTCGACATCAAGGACCGGGCCCATCCCGCGCTGCTGGGCCGTACCCCCGCACCGGCTCCGGCGGGGCCTTCGCACCACGAGACGCTCTGGATGGTGCCCGAGCACCGGGTTCTGGCCCGGCCGGACTATCTCGCTGTCTTCCACCGCAACCATCCCCGTCCGGCGAGCGGGTTCTGCCTGCTGCCGGAGGGCGAACTACTGCTCCGTGCGGAGCGGCACATCAGGGAATCCGGAGGAGGGCCGGCCGATGCGTGACCGTGATGCCTGGCACCGGGAGGTCACCAAGAACCTCACGGGCTGGAGCGAGGTACTGGCCGAGCAGCCCGATGTGAAACCGGTGCAACTGGCCCAGGTGGAACTGGCCCTCAGACTCCTCCAGCGGCTGGATCCCTCCCGGCCTGCCCGGGACGCCTGGGTCCTGCTCGGCGGCTACCCTTTCGCCCGCGCTGCCGGGATCCCGGTACGGGAGCAGGAGGAGATCATGCTCACGGCGGCCCGGCATCGGCTCTGGACACTGCGCCGGCACCGCCTGTGGGAGCAGTATCTGGAGATCTACCGGCAGCTCCCGCAGCGGCTGCGCGGCTATCGGGTGACGGATGGGAACGGTGCGTTCCGCCAGGTCGTTCCGGCAGTCGCGCCCTGGCGGTTCCAGCACTACGACGCCGCGCTGGACGGCGTCCCGGGCTTCGCGACCCGGTCGTTGAAGCTCGCCGGGGCAGGCCGGCACTCCTTCGTCGACCGTGGCCGGGTGGGGTCGGTGACCCTGCCCCCCGAGCTGATCGGCGGACCGGTTCCCGGCCATCCGCTGTCCGGCGGCGACCGGCGGGCCTCGGGTGCGTTGCCCGTACCCCGTCAGGAGCTGGCCGCCGCGGCGCTCTGGATGGACGGGCTCGTCGAGGGCGACTGGTCCGACCGGCTGGCCGAGCTGGAGCTGGCGGTCCGGGACGGGGACGGATTCCGCGACGGCGGCGAACTCTGCCTGGACGAGCTGGTGCACCTCGTGGGCATGGTGGGGGCCGGCAAATCGACCCTGATGATCCTCATCGCCGTCTGGGCCGCCACCCGGGACCGGTGGAATCCCGGTGCGCCGACCCTGCGGACCACCCTGGTCGTCGGTGACGTGGCCGAGCAGCTCCGGCTGGTCGACACCTTCCGGGCCCTCGGACTGCGCGCCGTACCGCTCCTCGGGCCGACCACTCGGGAGGCGCACGTCCAGCGGCTGCACCGGCGGCTGGCCTCCCAGGGTGAGCACCGGCTGCTGCTGCACGATGCCGCGGGCTTCGACTTCCTCAGCACCGTCTGTGTCGTGGACGCCCTGCGCGAGGAGCAGGCGCAGCCGCTCCGTTACGCGGACGGACCGTGTACCGGGCTCTATCCGAAGGCGCCGGACCCGGGCGCGGACGACGGGGGCGGTGAACCCGGCGGGTCCGGGAAGGATCCCGGCCGAGCGCCCTCGTACCACCCGGCCGGTCGCCGCGGGCGGAACGAGTCCCCGCCGGACGACCGGCCCGAGACGGCCCTCCTCGGCACCTCCGCCGGATGTCCGCTCTGGAGCGACTGCCCCCGGCACGGCGTGGCCCGGGACCAGGTGGAGGCGGAGATCTGGGTCGCCAACCCGTGGAGTCTGGTCTCGTCGTCCGTACCCGCGCATCTCAACGAGGAACGGATCCGGCAGCTGGAACTCACCTGTCTGCGCTCCGATATCGTCGTCGTGGACGAGGCCGACCGGGTACAGATGATCTTCGATCGGATCTTCGCCCCGTCGGCCACCCTCGTCACTCAGGGGTTGGCGGAGTCCTGGCTGGACCAGGTCCAGACGAAGAAGATCGACGAACTGGCCCAGCAGGGCAGACTCCAGCTCACGGATCGGGATATCGCGGGCTGGGACGCGGCGCTGGGCATCGTCGCGGCCGCCACCAACCGGATCTACGCTCTGCTGATCGCGGATCCTGCGCTCCGCACATGGGTGGACATCGACTACTTCAACACCTGGACACTTCAGGAGAAACTCCTCTCCGAATGGTTTCCGACCCGGCGCTCCGCCGACGATCCCGACGCCACACCCGACGAGCGGCTGCTCTACGAAGAGGACGAAGAGGACGGACAGACGGAGGAGGGCCAGGAGGTCTCGCCCGGCATACCGGGCGAGGAGCCCTGGGCGGAGCGGCGCGACCAGGTCCAGACACTCCTCGACCGGGTGCGGGACGATCCGCTGGGGAACGACGGGAGCTACGAGGGCGATATCCGGCTGCTGCTGGAGTGTGTCAACGACCTGCTGCACGGGCTGGACGAGCGGCGGGCCCGCGCCCGTGTGCTGAAACTGCTCGACCGGCTGTTGCAGGGTTCACCCGCCGTCGACGGTCCGGCCGACCGTCCGCAGCGTGGTGACACCGGCGATCCGGCCGATGTCCTCGGCTCCGAGGCATGGCTCAAACGCTCGGTGCGCAGGCTCTCCTTCACACTCCTCCTCTACGCGCTGGAGCGACGGCTCGACCGGTTGACCCGGTTGTGGCCCCAGGTGGAGGCGGCGCTGCATCTGGATGCCACGGGGAACGAGCTGTCCCGTAAACCGCCGCTGGACTACGCGCCGCTCATCCCCGAGGCCCCGATGGGGAACGTGCTGGGGTTCCAGTACCTCGTCGACAAGTTCGACCACTCCCCGGGCCAGGACGGACTGCTGAGCGGCACCCTGCGCTTCTTCCGCTGCGCCGGGATCGGCCGGGAACTCCTGCTGGGGCTGCCCCGTCTCGGCAACGGTGGCGGCCCGCCGCGGCCGGACGGCCCCCGGGTCCTGCTGATGTCGGGCACGAGTTGGGCGGGCACCTCCACCAGGGCCCATGTGCTCGCCCCCGTACAAGTCGTCCTCAAACCGAACGAGAAGGCCCGGGACGCGATCCGGCAGACGGTGTTCCGGACGGGCTTCCTCTTCGAACCGGAGACCCGTAGGCCGCTGACCCTGTCGGGGCAGCGGCTGGAGAACCGGTCGACGGCGCTGGCCCAGATGATCCGACGGCTGGCGGAGCGGCCACGGCCGGGGATGACGAGTCCTCTGGAGGACGAACTCAAGGAGATCACCGACCCGCAGCGGAAGCGGGCGCTCCTGCTGGTCGGCAGCTATCGGGACGCAACGGCGGCGGCGGAGCAACTGCATGCGGTCAAGCGCTGGCAGGGCCGGGTACGGGTACTGACGGCCGACGACGCGGAACTCGACGAGCCGCCACCGGCCACGGCCGACGACAGCACCGCGGTCACCTCGGTGCGCCGCGGCGACCTGGCCTCCTTCGCCGAGGATCCCGAGGCTCAACTGCTGGTGGCCCCGCTGCTGGCGGTGGAACGCGGTCACAACATCCTCAACAAGCAGGGCAAGGCCGCCTTCGGGACGGTGCTCTTCCTCTCCCGTCCCCATCCCCGGCCCGACGACCTCTATCTGTCGGTCTTCGCGATCAACGACTGGGCCACCCGTTTCGTCCGGGACCGGCCCGATGTCAACGGGGGAACCTTCAGCGGTCTCGTGGCCCACGCCGCCGGACTGGACGAGGCCGGGCAGGAGTTCCGGCGGAAGGCCCGGGGGGAGTGGCGTCGGCTGGTCTCCCGCCGCTACGTCTACTCACGGCTGGAAGAGCACGAGAAGGAGTCGTTCGCCTGGGACCAGCTGGTCACCCTCTGGCAGGTGATCGGCCGCCTGGTCCGCGGCGGCGTGCCGGCCCGGGTGGTCTTCGTCGACGCCGCTTTCGCCCCCGACCTCGCGGCCGAGCAGGCAGGAGGAGGCGCATCACGGCGCCCGCGGCGCGAGCCGGGACTGCTGGTCCGGCTGCGCCGGGTCCTGGAGCCGTACTTCACCGAACACCGCGGTTCGGACGCCGAACTGGTTCGCACCCTGTACGAACCGCTGTACAAGGCGCTGGTGGAGCTGCACGTCACCCCGGCGCCCCCGCCCTGAACCGGCCACGGCGGACCGCTGTCCCCCGCCGGGGTGGCCGGTGGTGGTACCCGGCCGTTCTCCGTCCCAGCCAGTCTCCGCGAAGGACCTTCATGGGAATCCCGTACACCCGCATCGCCCGATCCGCCGCCCGGCCCACCGCTGGAGCGGAGCCGCTCATCATCGGCTACCGCGCCATGCAGCGGCCCGAGCAGTGGAACACCGCACTGCTCGAACTCGTGAACCACGGGCGGGACCCGGAGGCAGCCCCTTGGCGCACCGTCCCGACCCGACGGCTCGACAGGGCCCTGACGGCCCTCTGCCCGGAGCTGTGCACCCTGCCGCGCCCGACCGGAGCCGAACCCGGTGATCCGGCCCACGACTACTGGTTCCTCGTTCCCCGGGACATCCCCGACCCCCTCCCGCCGGAAGCCCTGGAAGGCATGCTCAACCTCTGGGTGGCGACCCTCCCGGGGACCGGCGCACCCCGGCAGGTCGCGGATGCCTTGCGTGCGCTGCGCAGCGCCCCGCCCGTCTGGCGCGATACGGAGCTGGACCTGTTCGGCTGCCCCACGAGCGAAGGCGGTACAGCTCTGCCCCGGCCGTACCAGTACCGCCTGGCCATGGACTGGCTTGCACGGCGTATCGAACAACTCCCCCCGTACGCATCGGGCGGGGAACTGCTGCACTTCCACGCCGTACCCCGGGGCCCGGCCGACCGCGGCGCCGAGCTGATGTCCCAGCCTTTGCGGCACGAAGCCGGGGGCAAGGTCTGGTGGTGGTCGGTGGTGATCCGGCTGTCGCTGCACTCCGTTCCCTTCGATCCCCTGCCGCGGGTCCACTTCTCCTTCGGAGTACGGCGCTGGGCGACTCACCCCTCCCGCACCACGGGTCGGCTGTACCTCCCGCCCGGCCGCCGTACCTCGGTCTATTTGCGTTGTCCGGTGCCCTGGCTGCCCGGTGCCCCGCTCACCGGCCGCTTTACGATCGCCCGGCTGGAGTGGGCCCGCGACCGCGGCTCCCATGTCTGGCACGAGAACGATCCGGCCGGACTGCTCAGGCCCCTCACCGCGAACCAGCCCTCGCCGCTGCCGTCCCCCGAGGAGTTGCTCACCGAACCGGCCGCGCGCTTGGGCGAGGGACCCGGAGTACGCGCTGCCGTCGTCCACAGCGCCGCCATGGGGACGCACGCCGTGGAGCGCGGCTTCATGTCCCACCAGCGTTCCCAGCTCTTCGACTGGGTACGGGGGGCGCTCCCGGCTCAGCTGGTGGCCGTACCCGATCTCGGGCGCAGCACCGTCGGAGACCATCAACCGCACAACCGTCCGTCCCGGCAGCAGGCGGACGAGGCCGAGCTGGCGCGCACCGCGGAGGACCGGCGCACCGCCCTTGCCTCCGCGATGTCCTTCCTCGCCGATGAAGGGTACGGAGACCATCCGGTGGACCCCTCACGGCCGGCGGTGCTGACGCTGCGTCTGGTGTGGACCACCCATCGCATGCGGCGCGAGGCGATCGCCGCTCTGGCCTCGGTTCTCGGCCTCAAGGGCGACGGTGGTGATCCGGAGCACGCAACCGGGTCCGCACCGGGATCCGGTGCCGATGGCGACGGGGAGGCGGAAGCGGCCTACGACAACGCTGCCCCGGGCACCCCCGTGGTCCTGGAGTGGCACACCCCCGAGCTGACGGTGCACCTGCGCTGTCTTCCCTCGGCCGGTCTGGGCGACGGGCTCGCCGTGGGCACGGGCCGCACGGTCCGGGAGTCGTTCGTCAAGGGTGTGATGGAGCGGCGGCGAACCGTCGCGCAGTGGCTCACGGCGGACGGTGCCCTGCCGGACCGTCCGGCCCTCGCGGTCGTCGAGATCGACCAGGGCGTGTTCGGCACCGAACTCGCCGATCCGAAGTACGCCCTGCGGTTGGGCTGCGCCGACGCCGGTGTGGTGACCCAGTTCGTGCTGGTACCCCGCCGGGGCCGGCAGAACGGCAAGGCGTACAACACCGAGCGGAGCGCCGCGCACCGGGCGCGGATGAGCTGGCTCGACGGGTTCCGGCAGCTGGGGGTCCGGGTGCTGCCGGAGCATTCGCTCGGCGGGCTGCTGCCCGAGGGTCTGCGGTACGCCGCGGTCTGGGCGGTGAAGCGCCGCGGTGACGGACCCACCCGTACGGCGCTGCGCCATCCGCTGCCCGTCGCGCTCCTCATGACGCCCGAGGGCAGTGGCGGCGGTCGGGCCCGGATTCACGGCTGGGATCTGGAGCGGGCCGACTGGGTGCCCTATCCGGCGATGCTGGTCCGTCTGACCCGGAGCACGGGGCCAGAGCGTCTGAAGGAGTTCGCCGCAGATCTGAACGCCACGGATCCGACCGTCACGGACCCGGATCCGGGAGCGGAGACGGAACCGGAGACGGATCCCGGGTCCGGTGCCGCGGCGGAGGACGGCGACAGCGGCGAGGCGCCGCGGAAGGCGGAGGGCGACCTCGGCGGAGTCCGGCTCCGGGAGGAGCAACGGCGGGCCATGGAGGGTTTCCTCCAGCATGTTCTGCCGACGCTGCGTTCGGCCCCGACGGTGCTGTTCGTGCACGCCCAGAACCTCCGGTCGCTCTGGACCTGGGTCCAGGACGGCCGGGTCGGCCGCGATCTGCTCAGGTCCGGACCGGCACCGGCCTCGGGCCTCGACCCGGATCTGCGGCTGGTCCGAATCCGGGACGGAGGCGGCGACGCTCATGAGACCCCGGGCTGGTGGGGTACGGATCACCCCGGCGGGGTCAACGGACTGAGCGCCGGCCTCTGGGGTCCCGACCCGGCCACGGTCGACAGGAGCGGCAAGGATGCCCGTGTCTTCTACAGCACGACGGAAAAGGCCGTGCAGTTCGGACAGAGCGCGGTCCGGGCGGACAAGCTGGCCCCGCGTCCAGTCACCCAGGGGCCGAGGAAGGGCGAACTGGTCCTGGACACGGAAGTGCCCGCCTGGAATCCGCATCTGGCCGAGATCGCCGTGCTCGGCTGCCACCGCCAGGACGGGGACGAGCCCGCGGCCTACGCCCTCCTCGCCCATCAGCTCCGGCAGGCGGCCGACTACCAGGACGCCCTGGCCAAACCCCTTCCGCTGCACCTTGCCGAGAAGGCGGAGGAGTACGTACTGCCGCTGCCCCCGCGGGCGGAAGCCGCCGACACCCCCTGAGGAGTCAGAATCGCCGCCTGATCCGCTCCACGGCTCCGGCGATATCGCGCTCTCCCAGCTCCTGCAGCAGAAGCCGGGCCCGTTCCAGGGCTCCTTCCGACTCCTCGGGACGATTCGCCCTTTCCAGCGCTTCGGCGAGCCGGATCAGCGATCCGGCCTCCCGGCTCGGATAGGCGAGGGAGCGGTAGAGACCGACGGCCGCGGTGAAGTCGTCGACGGCCGCTCCGTGTTCCTCCTTCGCCCGGCGGATCCGGCCCATGCTGTGGAGCACATGGGCCCGGCCGTTGACGTCGTCCGTCCCGTGCAGCACCGCGAGCGCCCGGAGGCAGTGCTCAAGGCCCTCGTCGTATTGCCCGAGGTCATGGCGGACATTCCCCAGCCCGCAGAGTGCCGCTCCCTTGCCCAAACGGTCCCCCAGGTTCTCGAAGACGGCGAGGGCGGCACGGAACTGCGCCTCCGCCTCGGCGGGCGCGCCCCTCTCCCGCAACAGCACACCGAGGGCGTATTGGCTCAGGGCCGCGCTGAAGGCGTCCCCGTCGCGTTCGCTCAGCAGGACGGCGGAGCGGAGTTGCCGTGCCGCCTGACCGCCCTCGCCCAGGCCGCGGTGGGTACCGGCGAGCATCCGGTGGATCATGGCGACATCGGCCGGATCGGCGGCCCGCTCCGCGGCCTCCCGGGCGTGGTTCAACTGCCCGAGCGCATCCAGATAGCGGTTCGTACGCCATTGGAACGTCACCATCGTCATGGGAAGGAGCCAGGTAAAGCGGTCGAGCCCGTGATCGCGGGCCATCCGGACCGCGGCCGTCAGCGTCGGGTACTCCGCCTCGAACCACTTCATGGCCGCCGCGGCGTCCTGGGGAGCGACGACCGTACCCCTGCGCGGCTCGTCGATGGGCAGCCGCCGGTCCGGGTCCAGCCGCCGGTCACAGGACCAGGCGTTGTGCAGCAGGAAGGAGAGCATGCCGTCCGCCACGGCGGCTCGTTCGTTGTCGTCCCGCCGACCGGCCATCTCACGGGCGTAGAGGCGGATCAGATCGTGCAGCGAATAACGCTCGTCCGCAGGCTCGTCCACCAGGTGCATCCGGGTCAGGCCTTCGAGCGCACCACCCGTGCATCCCGTGTCGTCGAGGGCGATGGCCCGGACGGCCGCGTGACTGATGGTCGGGCCAGGATGCACCGCGAGCTGCCAGAAGAGCTGCGCCTGAGGCGGCGGCAGCCGGCCGTGGGTGGTCTCCAGCACCATGCGTACGCTGAGATTATCGGTGCCGAGATCCAGGGAACGCAGTCTGGTGCTCTCCCGGCAGAGGTCACGGACGATATCCGCGATCGCCGCGGGCCGGTGTTCCGCGATCCGCGCGGCGATGATGGTCAGCGCGAGGGGTTGACCGCCGCAGTGCTTGATCACGTCGTCGGTGAAGGGGGCGGCCATCCCCATGCGCTCGTCACCGAGCCTTGCCCTGAGCAGCGCCGCCGATGCGGCGTGGTCCAAGGTCTCGATGGTCACCAGCTCGGCGCCTTCCCTGATCGCCAGTCCGTGCAGGTGACGGCGGCTGGTGACGATCGCCGCACTGGCTCCCGGTCCTGGCAGCAGATGCCGGACGTGCTCCTCGTCGCAGGCGTTGTCCAGCACGATGAGAACGGCGCGGTCCGCGAGGGCGGCCCGGTACGCGGCGACCATGCCGTCCTCCGTGGGAGTGGTGGGGCGGACTCCCAGGTCGTTCAGGAATCGCGCCAGAATGCGCCAGTGTGTTTCCTTTTTCACCAGTGAGTAGCCGCGCAGATCGGCGTAGAGGATCCCGTCGGGAAAGTGCCGTTCGAGACCGTTTGCCGTACGGACCGCGAGAAAGGTCTTCCCGATCCCCGGCTTGCCGCTGATCGCGACAATGCGACTACGCCCTGGAGTGTTTCCGGAAAGGACCTGTTCGATCCGTTCCTGTTCCGTACGGCGTCCGATCAGATCGGCGGCCGCGGCAGGAAGCTGGCGGGGTTTCGACCGGAATGGGCCCGGCGCGGCCCCGGCGGGCCTGGTATTCGCCTCTTCGCCCTGTGCCGTATCGGCAAGCAGGAGATGTGTCGTGGATCGGCTGAAACGCGTCTCCCAGCGGCCGAGCAGCGGAGCTATGAGGTCCTCCCGGCGGAGTTGACGCAGCGCCCTGACGTTCAGGGCCAGCAGCCTCTCACTGTCCGGCCAGTATCCGAGAGCCGTTTCGACACGTTCCAGTGCGGATTCCGCCTCATGGCAGTCCAGCTCGGCCTGGACGCAGGAGACGGTGAGTTCCCTGAGATCGGTGACGAGGTCGGACCGCTTCCGCGCAAACCTCTCACCGGGCAGGTCCTCCAGCGGCGTACCCCTCACTTCGGCGAGTGCCGACCGCAGAGCCTCGCACCGCACCTGTACGTTCTCCGAGGCTCGGGCGGCCTCTCGGAACCCCTGAAAGCGCAGGAGGTCGACGCTCTTCGGATCGACCCGGATCCGGCAGGATCCGCGCTCGTTCTCCTGGGAGATCTCCGGTACCGAGAGCCGGAGCTGATGAAAGCACTGACGGATCCGGCCGGGATTCGGCTTCTCGTCCCAGGGCCAGAGGTAGCGCATCAGAACCTGGTGCGAAACATGATGTCCGGGCGTCAGTAACAGTACGGTCAGCATCTGCAAGGGTTTCGGTTTCAACTGAACCGGGCTGCCACCACGCAGCACACCAACCGGCCCCAGTACACGAAATTCCACGGTCCTCAGCTCCAAGTGTCGGCACGGAGTGCCACCGCACATGTCCGTCTGCGGCAAAGAGTCTGCCACCCCGCCCGAGATACCGACTAACGGTCAACTAACGCTCAGAACTTGGCGAATTCAGAGACGATCTGCCAATCTTCGGTCACTCCCCCAGCGCACCGGGCAGAAGGCCGGACAGGCCCCGCCTGCAAAACCTTCATACGGGTCGGCCCTTCGGGGCGCCGCGGGGAATCCCGGGTCCGGTGATCCGTCCGAGCGATCCAGCAAACGGTCCGACAAACGATCCAACAGGAGAAGTACATGACCTTCACCCGGCACCAGAAGACCAAGACAGCGAAGAACCTGCGGGGCCCGGCCGCGGGCCGCCCGGAGGCGACCGTGCCGCCGCGCCGCCGCCGGAACCCGCGTCCGGTGCCCAAGCCGGTCCCCCAGCCGGCCGACGGACGGCTCGGGCAGGTGTGGAAGCCGGTCCGGCCGCGGGCCCAACGCATCTACGAGGCGGAGCTGCTCGCCGAGCTCGACTAGTCGGCCGGCCGTCGGCATCGTCCCGGTCGGCGGCGGTTTCCGAGAAGCGCCTTCGACCGTGGTCGAAGCCACGGTCGAAGGCGCCTACCGTCCCGCGGTCGGGGTCCCGTTCCAGGGGCCCCGGCCGCGGTCTGCTGCCCGGAGGGTGCGAAGGGCCGGGGCCCTCACGGGGCACGGTGCTGCGGCGTCCCCGGAAGGAGACGGCCTAAGGGCTGTCCCGTACCCCGGCGGGCGCGCGACGCCGGCTACGGCACTCCCCCTGGGCCTGGCGGCCCGGGTGGTACCCCCACGCTGCGTTGTCGGAATACCCGAATGCATCCAGTATGCGGATACCCCTCCGCCTTGCGATGCACCGCATCTGACGCCGCGCGCTGATCCACCGGGGATTACGGGACAGCCCTTAGCCGTGGCCGTGTCGGCGGCGGCGTTCTCCGCGCTGGGGTGGGAGTTCCGTGCGGCGGTAGGTGCCGGGGGTGGCGCCGTAGGTGGCGCGGAAGGTGCGGCTGAAGACCGACGGGTTCGTGAAGCCCCAGTGAGCCGCGATGTCCGCGATGCGGCGGGTGGCCAGTTCGGGGTCGCTCAGGTCGCGGCGGCAGCGTTCCAGCCGGCGGCGGCGGATGGTGGCCGCGACGGTGGTGCGGCGGCCTTCGAAGAGGGCGTGGAGGGTGCGGACCGAGACGCGGTGGTGGTCGGCGATCGCGGCCGGGGTGAGGCGGGGGTCGGCGAGGTTGACGTCGATGAAGTAGTCGATGCGGGTCAGCAGGGAGGTGCGGTGGGCGTCGTCGGGGAGGGTGCGCCGGCGGTCCAGGTGGTGGGCGAGGAAGGCGACGGCCAGATCCCTGGTGACCGCGTTCAGGCGTTCCGTGTCGCCGGCCCGGAGGCGGCCGCCGTGGCGGGCGATGGAGAGCAGATGGCCGCGGAGGACCTCGCCGATGCCTCCACCGCCGAGACGGGTGGCGACAAGGGCGTCGACGCGGTCCGGCGGCAGCGGCACCGAATGGCGCGGCAGCCGGAGCAGCAGATGGCGTGAACCGCTGCGGTCGGTGGTCTCCGTCTCGTACTCGTGCGAAGTGTCGAACAGCACCCAGTCCCCGGCGGTGAGGGATACGGTCCGCCGGTGTTGCGTAAGAATCGCCGATCCTGAGGTGATCAGGGCGAGTTGATAGTGCTCCGGGTCCCGCAGGCGGATCAGGGAAGAGGTCCGGAAGGTGTGCAGGGGCGTGTGCTCGAAGAGGGAGAACGCGGTGGCGCCGAGGTCGAGGGTGCCCACCCGGGCCCGGAACGTGCCGGGGTCGGGGCAGCTCAGCCGTACCGGGGCGATCAGACGGCCGACCTTATCGGCGAACCAGTCCAGACGTTCGGGCACGGGGACCATGTCCGTGCAGGTCAGTGGGATCAAAGGCACTGCCTCTCTCGCGAATCCGCGCTCCGGCCGGGGAGTGGTGTGCGCGGGCCGGCGGAGCCGGTCGTCGCGCTCTCGGGCGGCGGACGGGGCCGGTGGTCTCCGCCACGCCGCTGCACCGTCCCCGACGCTGTCACGCTACTACTCCCGTTCGGTCAACAGCCTTCTGCGGTACGGGTGATAGGGAAGGCTGGGCTCGGCGGACCCGCGGGCTTTCCCGGTGTACGGAATACTGGGCAGCGGCACACACACGGACCCACACGGACTCTGACCACTACGCACAGTTTCGGACACGACGGGCTGCCGGAAGGGCGGTTGGCGTGCGACAGCGGCGGACGGCACCTCAGAGCAAAGCCGACTATGTGTACAACGTGCTCCTCGACGATATCCGCAATGCCCGGATCCCCGGCGGTTCCCCGCTCCGGGCCGCCCCGGTCGCCGAGCGGCTCGGGGTCTCCATCACCCCCGTCCGCGAGGCCCTCCGCAGGCTGGAGAAGGACCGGCTGATCAGTTACGAGAGCCATCACGGCGCCACCGTCATCGACCTCAGCGACGAGGCGCTCGTCGAGTACTACGACGTCCGTGCCGTCGTCGAGGGGCTCGGGGCCCGGCTCGCGGCGGGGCGTATCACCGCCGAGCAGCTGGCCGGGCTGCGCGACGTCCACCGGTCGATGGTCGGGGACATCGCCGCCGGGCGGCGCGAACGCCTCGGCGAGCTGAGCCGCCATCTCCATCTCGCCATCGCGGACATCGGCGGCCCGGCCTTCCTCGGTGAGCAGGCGCGGGCCATCCGCAACAGCTACCCCGTACCGCAGGACGCGTCCCTGTGGCTGGACGACAACCATGTGCAGCGCCATATCGTCGACGCCCATGCCCGGATCCTCGACGCCGTCGAAGCGGGCGACGGCGACACCGCCGAGCGCCTCATGATCGAACATGTCCGGCTCAGCGCCGCGTACCGGATCGGGGAGCGTACCGGCCCCTTCGACTGAGGGTCAGGGGACCCTGGCCGCCGCCGTGGCGGCCAGGGCGAGGGTCCCGGCGCGGGCGGGTGCCGCCGGGCTGCCCAGATGGCTGAGGACGATCAGGCAGTTCCGGACCACGACCAGGACCAGCGTCTCCTCCACCGTCGCCGCCGCGTACTTCACCGTCACTCCGGCGTGCCACGACTTCTCCCCGATCCCGGCCGGTCCGAGGGGTGTCACGGTCTGCTGCGCCGTATCGCCGTCCGGCCAGGACAGGGTGTACGTACCGCAGCCGGCGAGCGCGCGGGCCGCGTTGTCGAGCCGGGCGCGGGCCCCGCCCTTCGGATACCAGCCCAGGACCTCCTGGAGGAAGGGCCCGCTCCGGCTCTGTGCCCACGCCGCCCGGGTCTCGACCGCTCCGGGGTGGGTCGTGCGGTTGAGTTCCAGCGCGTTGAGGTGCTGGACGCAGTCGGGGCGGCCGGCGCGGTCCGGCGGATGGCCGGGCAGTGTCGTACGGAGGTATCCGGCGGGCAGTCGGCTCGTGGGGAGGAGGGCACTGGTCAGCCCGTCTGTCGACGGCGGTGAGGGTGATGACGGCGGTGACGGAGATGGAGGAGGTGAGGACGGCTTCGGAGTCTGTGTCGGAGGCGGGGGTGCGGTCGAGGGTGGGGGCGGGGGCAGCATTGTGGATTCCGTCGCGGACGGCGGTCCACCGCTGCCCGGCGACGGGCTCCCACCGGTGGCGACGCCGCCGCTCGGCCGCGGCGGCGGGACGGGAGCGGCGGATTCGCTCGCCCGTACCCGGTCCGCTCCGTCGTCCCTGTCCCCTCCTCCCCCGCAGCCCGCCGCGGTGGCCAGCAACAGTGCCACCAGCGCGGGGACGGCCGCGGTACGGATCCGGATCCGCGCGGTCACCGGTGTGGTCGGCTGCATGATCGTCTCCTGACGGGTGATCGGTTGACGGGTGTACGGGGCACAGCCCCTCAGCGCGCATAGCGGCGCAGCAGATCGCAACGGAGGATCGCCGCCTGCTGCACATCGCTGTGCACCGGCGCGGGGTAGGAGCGCCGCAGTACGGCCGAGACCGCCCGCAGCACCGTGTCCTCGACGGCGGCGAGGAGTTCCGCCGTCTGCTTGCGGCCCGCCGGGTCCGTCCAGAGCGCCGAACGGCCCGCGTTGAGCGCCAGGCAGGCGATGAAGGGGTCCCGTACCGGCTGTCGTCCCTCCGCTTCCGGCGGCGGCAGGACCGGCAGATCGTCCAGATCGGTCACCCGCTCCTCCGAAGCCGGGGCAGGTACGGGAGGGAGGGGGGTCAGGATCGCCTCCGGCGCGGTCGGCACCGTGGATCCGAGCAGCACCCGCCGCGGGCTCGTGTCCTCCGAACCGGCCGACGGAATCCACACGGCTGCCGTGGGCAGCACGAACAGCGCGCCCGCGACGGCCGGTACGAGTCTCGGCCGCGGCCGGCCCCGGCGCAGCGCCGTCAGCGCGAACGGAGCCGGCGCGCCGAAGAGCGTCAGCCCGAACACGGCGAGGACCACGGCCGGCCGGAGGGAGACCGCGCCGCCGATACTGCCCGGGCGCAGCGCCAGTTCGGCGGCGAGCGGGACGGTGACCCCGGCGAGCAGGATCCACCAGGCGGCGACGGCCAGGCGGACCCGGCCGACGTCCCGTGCCGTGATGTGGGCCGCCTCGTGCCGGAGCAGGGCGCCGATATCGCGTTCCGGCTGGAGATGAGCCCCGGCGCCCGCGACGACACGCGGGCGGCGGGCCGTACCGTCGGCGCGGGCGCCGAGACCGAGTCCGCGACCACGACCTCGGTGGATCAGTAGAAGGGGCTGCCGCGCGCCGCCCTCGGGGATCCGTGGCGGCCGTGCCGGCCGTCGCCATGGTCGCGGGCGCATCGGTCACGGCCGGGGCGGAAGACCGTCCGGTCCGGTCCGCGGACCGGACCGAGACCCAGAAGAAGGCCCGTGCCGCCGCTCCGAAGGCCCCGGCCCCGGCGACCGGGACCCGGCGGACCGTCACCCTGATCACGGGCGACCGGGTCACCGTCGACGAGAACGGCCGGGTCGCCGGGGTCCAGCCCGCCGAGGGCCGGGAGCGGCGGCACCCCGAGTTTCCGCTGTCGCAGGTCCGGTCCGGCGAGTGGCGGACAAACGGCAGCAGTATCCACACCGTCAGCGGCGGCCGGACGGGCCGGCTGTCGACCGGCTGCACGAAGCGGTTCACCGAGGGTGAGCCGGTGTCCGTCACGGTCCGCTCCACCGCGTCGGCGGGATCTCGTTCCGCGGCGAGGTCGTCGACCGGCAGGGCAAGAAGGGGTCCGTGACCGTCATCAACGCCTATCCGGGCGGTTGAGCGGAGCCGGTCCGGCGGGCCGGCTCGGTTCATGATCACGTGATATCGGGCGGAGCCGTCGCCGACCGCGGAGGCCCCGTTCCGCCGGTCTCCCGGACCGGCCGCGCGGAGCCTTCACCTCCTCTCCCCTACCAGCCGCGCGGAGCCTTCACTTCCGGCCCGGACGGCACACCGACTCGTTACCGACCCGCTGTTGAGCGGCCCGGAAGCGTCCATGCATACTTCCGACACCGGGGGGTGAACGCGTATACGAACGTCCCCCCGCACGGGCCGGTGTCTTCGCCCGCCCGCATCGCTCCTCAGCAGGGGGAATCTTGCGCAAACCATCAAAAAAGGCGTACGCGGCAACGGTTGCCGCCGCGGCCGCCGTAGCGCTGACGGCGGGCATGACCAGCCCGGCGTCGGCCGGGAACGGAGACCGGGGCACCTCCACCACGGCGGCGGGGGCCGCCGACGCCAAGGGCAGGGCCCCGCACACCATCACGCTGATCACCGGCGACCGGGTCCTGGTGGACGACCGGGGACGGATCGTCAGCATCCAGCGCGCCAAGGGCCGTGAGGGCATACCCGTCTTCACCCGGACCCATCAGGGCCGTACCTATGTCATCCCGCGCGACGCGCGGCAGCTCATCGCGAAGGGCACCCTCGACCGGCGGCTGTTCGACATCACCGAACTGTCGAAGCCGGAGAGCCGCAAGGCCCACCGCGCCGGGCTGAAGATGATCGTCGGCTACCGGGGGGCCACTGCGGGCAAGGCGCAGGCGGATGTCCGGTCGGCCGAGGGCACCACGGTCCGCCGTACCCTGGCCACGCTCGGCGCCGACGCCGTCACCAGCGCCTCGGGCACCGCGGGCGAACTGTGGGACGCCCTCACCCGCCCCGACGGCGAAGGCTCGGCGACCGCGACGTCCGGGATCGGGCGGGTCTGGCTGGACGGTGTGCGGAAGGCGTCGCTGGACCGCAGCACCGCGCAGATCGGTGCCCCGGCCGCCTGGGCGCGGTCCCTCGACGGCACCGGTGTGAAGATCGCCGTCCTCGACACCGGTATCGACTCGACCCATCCGGATCTGGCGGGCCGGGTCGTGGCCGAGAAGAACTTCTCCGCTTCGCCGACCGCCGCCGACCGCGACGGGCACGGCACCCATGTGGCGTCCACCGCCGCCGGTACGGGGAAGAAGGACGCCCGCTTCAAGGGCGTGGCCCCCGGTGCGGAGCTGATCAACGCCAAGGTGCTCGACGACTCCGGCAGCGGTGACGACTCCGGGATCGTCGCGGGTATCGACTGGGCCGTCGCCCAGGGCGCCGGTGTGCTCAATCTGAGCCTCGGCGGCACGGACACCCCGGAGACCGACGCGCTGGAAGCGCAGATCAACAAGCTCTCCGCGGAGAAGGGCGTGCTCTTCGCCGTCGCGGCCGGGAACTTCGGCCCCGACCCGAAGTCGATCGATTCGCCCGGCAGCGCCGAGGCCGCCCTGACCGTCGGCGCCGTCGACGACAACGACAGGCTCGCCGGTTTCTCGGCGGTCGGCCCGCGCAACTGGGACGGAGGCATCAAGCCCGATGTCACCGCGCCCGGTGTGGCCACCACGGCGGCCGCCCTGGCGAACGCGCCGGGCCAGAACCCGCCCGGCTATATCTCCATGGACGGCACATCCATGGCGACCCCGCACGCCGCGGGCGCGGCCGCGCTCCTCAAGCAGAAGAACCCCGGCTGGACCGGCGCGCAGCTCAAGTCCGCGCTGATGGCTTCGGCCAAGGGCGGTGCCTACTCGGTCTTCCAGCAGGGCGCGGGCCGTATCGCCGTCGACCGGGTGCTCGACCAGACCGTCGTCGCCGAGCAGCCGAGCCTCAGCCTGGGCATCCAGCAGTGGCCGCACCACGACGACACACCGGTCACCCGCCAGCTCACCTACCGCAACTCCGGCGACGCCGACGTGGTGCTCGACCTGGCGCTGGCCAACCCCACGGGCGCCGACGGACGGCCCGCCCCGGCCGGTTTCTTCACCCTCGGCACCCGGCAGATCACCGTGCCCAAGGGCGGCACCGCCTCGGTGGACCTGACGGCCGACACCACGCTCGGCGGTACGGTCAACGGCTCGTACTCGGCCACCGTCGTCGCCTCGGGCGGCGGACAGACCGTACGCACCCCGGCCGCGGTCGACCGCGAGAGCGAGTCGTACAACGTCACCCTCAAGGGCATCGGACGCGACGGCGCGACCAGCGGCGCCTGGCAGGCCGAGCTGGTGAACCTGGCCGCGGAGGAGCATGCCTTCGCCCCCGACCTGTCGTCGGGCAGCGCCGTACTCCGGCTCCCGCGCGGCACCTACGCCCTGTCGGCCGACGCCTACGCCGACCCGGCCGACCCGGGCAAGGGCGGCGACCTGATCGACAACCCGAAGCTGACCGTCGACCGTGACACCACGGTCGTCCTGGACGGCCGGACCACCAAGCCGGTCTCCATCAAGGTCCCCGACAGCCAGGCGCAGCAGACGGCCGCGGGGATGACGTACAGCCTCGAACTGCCCGACGGTTCGGTCCTCGTCCGGGGCTACGGCTTCAAGAGCTTCGACAACGTGCGCACCGCCTACCAGGGACCGCGCTACACCGACGGCTCCCTGTCGCAGTCGTGGTACGCGAAGTGGGAGCGGGGCACCTCGGAGTACAACACCCTCTCCGGCAGCCCGGTCCAGCAGCTGGGCAACGGCTACAGCAAGGTCTACGCGTCCAAGGACCTGGCCCTGGTGAAGGCGGGCCTCGGCGCGTCCGTACCGGGCAAGCAGGGCGCCGTCCTCGCCTACGGCGAACTGCCGGACTACTCGTCGAACGATTCCGGCGTCTTCTCCGTGCAGCCCGCGGCGAGCGTGCGCCAGGTGTGGCTGTCCACCGGCGACGGCGTCCTCTGGGACATCATGGGCGGCCAGTACAAGGGGCCGGACCCCGAGGGCTTCCCGGTGTTCGAGGCCCTCTACGGCTCCGGGAACGTGCGCCGGTACGCCGCGGGAGCAACGTACACCGAGAACTTCAACGTCGGGGTGCACGGTCCGCTGGTGAACTCCTGGAGCGGGCTGGAGCGCGAGGCCAACTACCTCTACCCGTCGGTCATGCTCCTCTCCGACGGCGCGGGGCACGCGGTGGGCCAGACCGAGTACACCACCGCGATCACCAGTCTCCACCGCAACGGCACACTGCTCGGCGTGCAGAAGCGCCCCTCGGACGAAACGCTGTGGCGGGTGCCGTCGGCATCGGCCACGTACACCCTGGCGACCACGGTCAACCGCAGCCCGTCGGTGACCCGCACCGCCACCCGCGTCGACGCTTCGTGGACCTTCACCTCGGTCCGCGGCAAGAGCGCGGTGAAGCTGCCGGTCTCCACCGTCCGCTTCACGCCCGCGCTGGCGCTGGACTCCACCGCTCCGGCCGGACGGGCGCTGTCCGTGCCGGTGGTGGTGCAGGGCGGCGCGGCCGGCAGCAATCTGAAGGCGCTGACGGTCCAGGTGTCGTACGACAACGCCAAGACGTGGAAGAGCGTCGTCGTGAAGAGCGGCAAGGCGACGGTGACCAGCCCCGCGAAGGGGAAGGCGCTGACGCTGCGGGCGTTCGTCACGGACAAGAAGAACAACAAGGCGTCCGTGACGGTGCACAACGCCTGGTTCGGCAAGTGAGCACATGTTCCACCTGAGCGCGTGACGCGAGGTCACGGCTGACCCGAGAGCGGAACAGCAGCAGGCGGACGGGGCCCCCCCCCCCCCGGGGGGGGGGGGGGCCGGCCCCCGCCCCCGCCGGCCCCCCCCCCAGGCCGGGCAGAAAAACAACCCCCCCCGGGGGGGTGAGGTGCGGGTGGGGGGGGGTGGG